>CALGRQ010000219.1 GCA_937880795.1 uncultured Dyadobacter sp.
AGGATGGCTGATCCATACTCGCTCAAGCTCACGAACCGTTTGCCATAAAGCGAAATCCAGGAATTCGTCCATGGTGTTGTCCAATGCAGTAAGCGCCGTACGGGCCGCTTCCGGAGTGTTCAGTCCACGTAGTGCGATAACAGCCTCCAAGCGAACCTGAGGATGTTCATCGGCAGCAGCCTTGGCCAATATAGCTGGCACATTGCTGATTTTGTTATGCCAGAACGAAAGTGCACGAACGGCCGCAGCTCTCGCGTTATGCGTTTTGGCACTCAAAAGAGTTTGTAAAAGCGGTTCATTTACGGTTTCAAGCGTTTGGTAAGTCCAAAGGGCTTCCAATAAGTTGTGCTCGTAATTGGCATCGTTTTTATCCAGTGCCTGAACCCATTTCTGCAATGCAGGAATAACTTCTTTTGCACCACGACCTTTTAATACTTGTTTGGTTTGTGCACGTGTCCAGTCTTCTGGTAGTTTTAAAGTTTCCAAAAGCTCAGGTACAGATGCTTTCACCAGGTTTGGTTGCTTTACCAAGGGGCGGTTTTTAGCCACAATTTTCCAGATACGACCATGTTCCTGGTCACGGCGTGGATCATGGAAATCCACCTCTCCGTGCTGGATAATTGGGTTATACCAGTCGGCAACATATATAGCGCCATCGGGCCCTACGGTAATATCCACCGGACGGAAGGCCACGTTGTCGGTCCACATCAAATCTTCCATTTGCTTGGAAGCATATCCACTACCTTGTTCAGTCAGTTTGAAACTGTTAATACGGTTGGCACGGAAGTCGTTTGTGATTAAACGTCCCTGCCAGGCTTCCGGCAAATGACGGCCTGAAACCACATCCAATCCGCTGTGTTTTGGCTGTCCGGGGTTAAGACCACGCATGATGCGGGCAGCACCTGGTGCAGTTACAAATGTAGCACCCGGGAAGCCGTAGTTGATACCTTCTCCACCGGCACCATCTGTTAGGAACGACTGTCCCCAACGGTCAAACTGTAAACCCCATGGATTCACCAAACCTCTTGCATATACATTCATGTCGAGGTTACGGGTATTCAATTGCCATACACCACCGCCTTCCAAACGCTTGGTTCCGAATGGCGTTTCTACGTGACTATATATGTAAATAGACTGGTTGAAATACAAGTGTCCTTCTGGTCCCCAACGGAACGTATGGATCAGGTGGTGCGTATCCGCCGTACCAAATCCGTTCAGAATTCTGCGTTTCTTGTCCGCTTTTCCGTCACCATCTGTATCTGAGAAGTGGAGGATTTCGGTAGAGTTGGCTACATATACGCCACCATCTCCCGGAAGAATTCCGGTTGGTGTAAGCAGTCCTTCTGCAAACATGGTCGATTTATCCGCCTTGCCATCTCCGTCGGTATCTTCTACCACAAAGATTTTATCATTGGCTGTTTCACCGGTTTTAAGGTGCGGGTAAGCAGTACTGCTCACCACCCAAAGGCGGCCCTGCTCATCCCAGTTCATTTGTATGGGTTTTGCTACCAGAGGCTCTGCAGCCCACAGAGAAACTTCAAAACCATCGGCGATCTTAAACGATTGACGTTCTTTTTCTGGATCTGGATCAGGATCTTCCTTATTGTTTTCCGTATTGACGGAAGAGGACATCACCATGATCAGTGGGAGGAGAATCAGGACGTATAAAAACTTGATTGCTTTCATATTCATGCTTTCAGCTTTCAGTTTAGCACTGTTAGCTTTGTTTAAATTTTATATAGATCTGTACGTTTTTGGTTTATCGTTGCTCTGGGACTTATTTCAGCATTTTTAACTGATATACCCGTTGTTTGGGCTGGCTGTGCAATGCAATTTGCCCTTCGAGCCAGGTGATGATGATGTTATGATCTTCCAGACCTTTTGCATGACGTCCCTGCTCATATGCCCTAAAACCTAATATATACGTACGGTTTAATGGACGATATTGGAAAAAGAATTGATCGTTTTTCCGTTGTATCATTTCCTGAACCTGCTTTACCTGATAGTAATCTGGTCCTTGGCTAATGACTAGCCCTTCTGCCCATTCTTTTGCCGAAGCCGTGATAATTTCCTGATTATCGGCACTGAGTGAGTAGAAACCTTTTTTCAATCCCGCAATTTTTACGGTACGGTTTTGCTCGGCAGTTGCCTTTTCTTGGGTAGGTACAGGAAGGTTTAATGTCTTTTCGTCGATCGTGAACTGAATGTCTCCATCTTTACCCGAAAGAATCTTAAGCGGTGCAGCGGCTTCGGCTCCATTTTTTGAAACCGTAATGCTTGCCTGGGTTCCACGAGAAGGTTGCCCCAAACTTTTTTCAAGAACCTGTGCCAAATAATAATAACCCGATTCGTTCAGGTGGACACCATTTTCAAGAATTTCAGTGGTTTTAGCCTTTTCCTGAATGGGTTTAAAAATATCAATAAACTGCTTGTTACGTGCAGTGGCAATTTTTGATATTTCACCCGCATAGCGTTCCAACTCCGCATTGCGTTTTACAACATGAGCGGCTGTGTCGTTGTACATGACCGGTATAGGCGAAAGCAAGATTGCTTTTGCACCCAATTCATCAATTTTGTCAAGTAGTTTGTTATAACCTTCTCTAAAACGAGGTAAACCTGCTTCACCATCTTGTGCTTCCACACCTCCGTAGGCAATGAAAATAAGGGTTGGCTTTGCGCTAGTCAGCTGGTTCATCAGGTGCTGATAAGGCGTTGGCGGGTTGGTATAGGTACTTCTTGCCTGTCCCCAAACGTTATCGCCTGTCCACCCTAGGTTTCTGAATGTTACATTGCGACCCGGGAAACGGGTTGTCAGGGCAAGTTCTAGGTATCCGAACTGGTATTCGTTTTCAAAGATGGAGTTGCCAAGAAAAACGACTTTATCCCCGTTTTTTAATTCAAAGGGACTAAGTTTTTGACTATGAGCCAGAAGTGGTGAACAAAGAATTGAAAATAAAAATAAAATAGAACCAACTGTGGCTGGTACTTTTAACTTTCTCATGCATTTTTGGTTTAGGTAATTTATTCCTGCTAAGGTACAAAGAAGATTACGAGGATAACTTAATCGTTTCCTTGATTAAAAAATACAACAAGGCCGTCTTTTCCGGCCACGATAATGTCTTTTTTGCCATTTCCGCGAAGGTCAGCAATGGAGAAATATACCCCAATTCCTTTTCCCACACCGTATGGGCCGTGTGATATGGTTTGTTTTACAAAAGACTCGCCATTCCATTGGAAATAATAGATGCCCAACTGGTCTTTTTCACCCGGATCGCCACCGTTGTGTGCGCGGTATCTCTTACCTGTGACAAGTTCCATTTTACCATCGTTGTCCAAGTCTACCCAGTCCATACTGTGGTATTGCGAGGTAAACGGATCGATGACATGTTTTTTCCAGGATCTTTTTCCTGATACCACCACTTGTTCATGCCAGTCGAGTCCGTAGCTATGAGCCTGGCCAACGATAATATCGTTTTTGCCATCTCCGTTTACATCCGTTACGACCATCGGAACACTGGCGTCTTCAAAACTAAAATCGGTGTGCATAGTCCACTTACCTTTAAGCGGGTCTTTAGGAGCCTGTACCCAGCCTGTACTGATGATGAAGTCCTTCTGGCCATCACCATTCACATCGCCGTAACCCAATCCATGGCCCTGTGTATCGGCTACTTGTGTTTTAATAAATTTGGCTAAACCTTTACCATTCGCATCTCTTTCCAGCTTATAGAACTTTAAAGGTTGATTTGGGGTATTGGGTACTATTTCCACATGGCCATCGCCGTCTATATCCCAGGCACGTGCAGTTTCTACATTTCCTGTTTCGTCAATGATATGTTCTTTCCATGGGCTTTTTGTATTACCCGGGTTTTCTTTCCAGATCAGACTTTTATTGAACCATCCGCCCGTTACAAAATCCATATTGCCATCACCGTTTACATCCATGGGAATGGTTGCAAAATCATCCGTGTACTGTTGGTGGCGCTTTACCGGCCCTATATAAAAGCGGTCAAAAAATTCAGGACCCTTGTACCAAAATTCTCCCGAAACGATATCCTGTTTTCCGTCATTGTCTACATCGAAAACGGCCACAGATTCAAAACTTTCGGAAGCAATGGTTTTCTTTTCGAAGCGGATGGGGGCCGGGACTTTTACTTTGTTCTGGGCGAAAG
>CALGRQ010000220.1 GCA_937880795.1 uncultured Dyadobacter sp.
AACGAAGTTTACCGTAATTGAGCCACCCTATATTTTTGAGAAAATTTTCTTCGGTAAATACCCAACCTAAGGCTATGGACGGAAAGACTGCGCGAGGATTTTTAGTTCCAAAGGCTGAATAACCGTCACGGCGCACGGAGGCGGTAAGCATATATCGTTGCATTAACGAATAGAATACGCGGCCCATCAACGCATCACCGGTTTGATAGGTATCATTACTTGAAACAGTAGCCACAGCTCCCCCTTGCAATGCATGGTAACCTAATATATCATTGGGCGAATAATTGGATGCATTGGCTGTTGTTCCCCAAATTCTTGCCTTTTCTGCATTCACCAAAAATGTTAGATCAATGCGGTGAATTTTGTTAAACTCTTTGCTCCACCGAAAAATATTGTCAATCTGCCAATTAAAACGCTTACTGGTACTGCGTGTAGACGTTCCTCCAATAGCTGACCAGTTATCTCCTTTTGAAGAATAGTGATTATAGTACTCATACCAGTTGTAGTAAGGAGAGAAGTTCATGTTGTATTCGATACCAAACGGTAATTGAATCTTGCTGTAAATAGTAGCCAATATATTTTGACTTCTGTCGATCCGGTCGGTATAGAGATTGTCGTAAAAAGGGTTAATGGGGTCTAAACCCGTAGGGCGCCTTTGATAGTTGCTGGTTGGATCATCAATATTGTTAGAACCATAAGGAGAAATCATGGTCATTTGCCCCCAGTTCGCACTCAGGTATCCCTCGTTTCGTGTTGCAAATTGTGAGTTTGCTCCCACCGTTAGAAAAGGCGTTATTTGGGCTTCAAGATTTAGTCTAGCCCTCAGGTTTTTATATCGATCCCCCACAACAATTCCTTTTCGATCGGTGTAGCCCATGGATAAGTATTGAGAAATATTGTCCGTCGCATTGGAGACGGATATATTGTAATCTTGCTGAAATGCCTTCTGAAATACCAATTCATCCCATTTAGTGACCTTTCCAGCAAAGTAGTTTTCCATCTCAGGTGTACTGAAATTCAACCGTGACAACCATTGCGTCTTAAGTTGATCTTCAGTTACAGAAGTAACAGGAACTTTTTGATCATAATTATACCAGTCTAAGGCAGTTACTCCATTCAGCTCAAACGGATTTTGAAACATTTGCGGATATTTAGCTAAATAAGACTCAGAATTTCTTCCTTCGTTGTAATCCTGACGAAATTTCATAAATCCAGATTCATCCAAAATTTTAGGCTGACTTGCTGATACGGCTACACCCGTGTTTGAAGAAAAGGAAATTATTGGCTTGCCCTTTTTACCCTTTTTTGTTGTAATGACAATAACCCCATTAGCAGATCGAGACCCATAAACCGCAGCCGCGCTCGCGTCCTTTAATACGTCTACAGTAGCTATATCGGCCGGATTGATGTCCGAAAGTGCCCCCTCATAAATCACATTGTTTAGAACAATCAATGGGCTATTACTCGCAGTGAGCGTCCCTTTACCCCGAATTGACAGCGAAGCCTCTGCCTTGGCATCTGTGGCTATACCAATATTAAGACCAGGAGCATTGGCTCGTAGAATATCCTGTACGTTCCGTGGAGCCTGCGTTGAAAGATCCTCCGCTTTAATATTGGAAATAGAACCTGTCAGATCTTTCTTTTTAGACGTACCATAACCAACAACCACTACTTCTTCAAGGGCTTTGGTATCGGTTTGTAAGATAACCTGCATGTTTGTTTTTTTTCCTACAACGATCTCTTTCGCAAGAAAACCCACATAGGAAAACACCAGCACCGAACTTTCATCCGGTACATTCATTGCAAATGATCCGTTTTCGCTGGTCACCGTTCCCTGTTGAGTACCCTTTACCAAAATGCTGACCCCCGGTAACCCAAATCCGGTTTCATCGGTAACGGTACCGGTTACGGCTAAATTATTGTTTAGTGAAGATTTAGCTGCATGAACTTTGTCCCTTGACGTTGCCTCGGTTACCTCGGGCTTAGTCGTCAGAACAATCCGATTATTTGAGGAAACTCTGTAATCTATATTGAGTGGCTTAAAAAAAGACTCAATGACTACTTTTAAAGTTTGATTTTGGGCACTTAGCGAAGTAATGCGATGAGCACGTATAACCTCATGACTATACGTAAACCGAACATTCCCCTTTTTTTCTAAAATGCTCAGTACCTCTTTGATGGATTTGGATTCCACATGTAAACTTACCCTTTGGCTGAGCATCTCTTGTACATTTCCTTCATGAGCATACAGCATGCCATGAAAGCCTACTGCCAAGAAAATGGCAACAACCGATCTCATCATGATTCTTAAAAACAAATCATGAATACGTAGATTTTTTTTCATTAGTTTTAAGCGTTTTGAAAAATTTGTTAAAGATTAGGCAAAACAATTCCCCGCACTCTTATCCAAGAGCGCCATATCAGTGAGGGAATCGAGTCGGTATTGTGGCCGCAATACCGACTCTTCAAATCATCGGATTTTCTTATATCATAATTTAAAGGTTTAAGTTTTAATAAAATTTAAACTTCAGTATTGTAATCAGCAACCTGGTCCTGAGAGCACAATTTGCCCATCCGTTATTTTATAAGTTGCTTGAAGAATTTCACAGATCAGATCCAATTTCTCATATAATGATTCTGACTGAAGATCCGCGGTGATTGTACATTTGAACATCGTGTCTTTATCAAAGGTGATTTCAATACCGTAATAAGTTTCTAGTTTCACTATTACGTCACCGATTTTAGCGGCTTCAAATACAAAATCAGAGTTTTCCGTCTTATCATCCACCCGTATGGGGGTGTCAACCAAGGTTTTATACAACCGTTCCTTTTCTTTATCAAATACCGCCTTTTGATTGGGAAGTAAGACAATTTCAGATAAAAGATGATCTTTGGATGATTCTGCATTTTGCCTTAATACAGTTACCTTTCCCGTGTGAACCGATACCGATATGGTAGTATCACGTTCATAAGCCTTAACTCGAAAACTGGTGCCGATAACCTTGGTAACAAGCTTTCCCGTAATAACCCAAAACGGCCTTTTCGCATCCTTTTCTACTTCAAAAAAGCCTTCCCCAATTAATGTTACAATCCGATTGTGCAGGCCAAAATCGTCTCCATACTGTAACTCACTATGAGGGCCCAACGTAATTTTGCTTCCATCCGACAAATTAAAAGAGATAGTTTGATCACCCTCATTTCGATGGACCATCCAATTTTGCGTGGACGTTGACGGAACATAACGGCTATCTAGTACATTACCCTTTCTCAAAAAACAAAAAAACGCCGCCATCAGGAACAGACAGGCTACCAGGCTCCTAAACATTCCAGAACGCCATAATGGAATTGGTTTCGACACAAACTCGGTTTCTTCTATTATACTTCTGATTCCATCATTTATTTCTGTTGAAGAGAAGTCGGAGTGGGGGATAGCTTGTAATGTCAAAACCAATGATCTGGCCAGAGCGATTGTTGACTCCTTTTCCGGATTTGCTTTTTGCCAGTTTTCCCAAAAGATATCATCATCTGGTAACTTCCCCAGCACCCATTTTCTAAAATACAAATCCTGAGACAGCGCCTCGGAATCCAATAAACTATAGTTAATCACAGATCAATGTTATTTATCCCTTAAAATGAAAGAGACAAATGCCACCCGTCGGTACTGAAAAAAACTAAGAAAAAATATATAGGAGCAATAAAATTATCGAAATCCAACTTTTACGAATGCTTTTAATAGCCTCATGTACAAGATTAACAGCCGAGCGATAGTTAATCCCCATGATATCTCCAATTTCTTCGTAAGCAAGCTCTTCTGTATATCGAAGAAACAGGGCCTCCCGTTGCCGTTTCGTCAATTGATTCAGATGAATTTGTAAACTTCTGTGCTGATCCTTTTGATCCTCCTCTGCAATGAGGACCGACTCTATGTTAAACGCAACGTCAAAATCGTAGTCGTCAGAAATAATATCAGCCTCCCGAAACCAACTGATTCGTCTGCTCTCGCGAATAATATTTCTACGCAAAGACTGAAACAAGTAGCCTTTTACCGAAACAACATCTCCAAGGTTCTCCCTTCTATGCCATAATTCAACAAATAGATCATGAACGCTATCCTTCACAAATTCCTTATCACGATATAGTCGCATACCGTACTTGAGTAAAATGGGATAGTAAAGTTGCAACATCAAAGAAAATGCCTCTCGGTCACCCGCTTTAAAGGCCTGCCACAAGTCATAGTCACATGAGTAAAGGTTTGCTGAGGGTATATGAGATGATTTCAACTGGCAATAATTAGGAACTAATAGGAGCTATATAAAAAAGTGGATGGTCAAAAATTTCTACCCAAATCATGTTATATATCATTTCCCATGTTCCTATCAAATAAACGCAAATGTCTATTCATGAAGGTGTATCACAATAAAATTTAAACCTGTATAGAGCTCTGGGTTAATTTATTTCAATTAAATATTCCACGAGCAAGCTTAACTTGCCTGATTTTTCGGAATACTTATTAATACGCTCATCGGAAACCAGTGAAGTAACCTTACAAAAACTAAAACCCGACACAACACAAAATAGCGTTGTATCGAGTCAATTTACTTAATTAGTATTAGCCAGTATAGTCTATTTCGACAGTTTAAGTATATAAACCTGTCTGCTACCAGAGTGGGTAGAATTGAAGCCAATCATATCTCCCTTTGGGCTCCAACGACAGTGAATATCGCAGCGCCAAAATCCTTTGTAGCCTTCTGCTTCCCGATATCGCCCCAAAGGGAGCACCGCCTCTGTGGCCATGTTCATAAGGTAAATTTTTTGCTCCCGCATTCCTGCCGATGGGTACGTATCAGTTACCATCCATTTCTGGTCGGGACTAAAAGTGCCATGACCATCGTAATCCAGTAAACCGTTTCCAAGTCATTTGTAATCCTTTTTGCCAATGGTATACAGTACATGTGCATATTGCTTACCCTCATAATTCGCAGTAACCATAAGTTCGTTATCATTCAGCCAGTCATAATGCGATCCTTCCCAATTGTCGGGGAAACTTCGTTGCAAGCCCGTTCCATCCCGATTAATCGTAAATACGGTTGTATTCCTTTGTGGGAAGCCTCGCGCTAGCCAGGATAACTTTGATCCGTTTCTACTGTAAAGAATATGAGCAAAATATTCGATGGCATCGGTTTTTAGTTCCGGTACTTGATCTTGTATGCCTTTAATTGAAAGTAATAACTTGGATTCTCCTGTCTGCAAATCAATACGAAAAATTCCGTCATTGTCAGGAAATGGGACAGTCGTTTGAGCATCCTGACCGTTGCCGGCATAACCATAATCAACTCTGGTTTTTCGCAAACGTGCATAATTTAAACCAACAGCCTCTTTCCCGTTTGGGGCAACAGCGCTTATAGGTCTATCAATCACTTTCACCTCATTTTTCGTATGTACATTGAAGATGATAGACACGAATTTCCCCTTTCGAAAGTCGTTGAAAATAATGAGAGAGTCGGGTGAAGTGCCTAACCAATGCGCCATACAACCTTCCTGAAAATTCCACGCACGGGTGGTTGTTAGGGGTATGAACTTATGATTTGTAAGATCGACCATACCAAGCACTGCAACATCCGTTTCCTCCGGCAACCGATCTTTGATATCAGTCTGTAATACCGTTACGTATCGCTGGTTTTTTGACCAGGAATTAATCCCATAATAGCTGGCAAAAAAGTGCTCCTTTCCTTCGCTCGTGATTTGTATGGGAGCACTTACCTTGGGAAATGCCCACGGATTTTTTTCATTTTTTTGCCCATAAAGAGGGGACAATGACACTACCAGTAGAAATAGAAACCTTGAAAAAAAACGCATGTATGCAGGGGTTAGGTTGGTTAAATAGTTCTTTCCGAAGCGCCTAATACTACCTGACATGTCCCGTCTGCAATAAGAAATATGATCTCAAAACATGATGCCTTATCGATAGTTGCAACACGCATTAGGCGATTCAGCAGTTAAAGATTTGAATTCCCCCTCAACTACTGCTTGGCTACGCGTTATTTTTCAAATTCCTTATAAAACCTGATAAGAATTTTGAAAATATTATTCATTCATACACTGAGATGTGTAAGCATGTATCTCTATTGACATTCTCCATCATAAACTAACACCTCATTAAATCACTCATTCCATTGCAAGAAGAGCTAAAACAAGAAAGAACACGACAATAATTTATAAATACCAACAGAAACAAAAATCAATTAATAAAAACCAACACCATATCATCATTTAAAAAATTATTCATTATGTATATTTTTAACACTAAAACAAATACCCAAATACATTACATCAAAAGTTCACTAAACAATACACATGAGTGAAATATGGATATGAAATAATTTACATCATACATATAAATACTTAAATAAATATTTTAACCACAACATCTTTTAGAATATTTACTACAAAATAAATTAACTAGCAATTTATATATCCCATTCATATAAATATTTGTACAGATTTCCCCCCATCTCTCCAAATTCTCCCCAGCCATCCAAAAACCACCTCAAATCTCCAAAATTATACATTTACACCCCTATATCAGGAACATTATCCCCCTATAAACCGCAATTTAAATTTAAGAAGACGTAAAATAATTAAACCATTCTTCTACCATTTCGAGAAATTTTCACCCCTAAAAATAAATTTCAATGATGGTAATTTGTACTCAACAAACAAGGGCATGTATAGACATTTTTAGTAGTGTTAGTTTATAATTATTTCACTTGTACAATATTTAAACATTAAATAATCGTAATGGAATAAAATTTAAATTTTTACACGACAACAATAACTCAAAAACAATATTTAATAACACTATACACACAAAAACTATTTATTATTTAACGAAGACACTTAAATAAATTTACTAACCAAATAACTCAAAAACATATATGATAAAATAGAAACCTATACAGCAAAAGTTGTGGTAAAAATTATCACAATAATTAAATTTTACACACAAGTTTACTCTTAAATAAACCCCAAATTCACTAATATGAAATATTTTAATTTACAGAGATATACCGAATATATTATCCGGCATATTGCAAAATTCACCCACTGGAATTCAGCATGCTTAGCATTGTTACTGTTGGTCTCAACAGTCTCATATGGACAGGTGTTTGTAAAGGAAGGCGCAACCGGAAGCGGTGCCTCTTGGGACGATGCAACCGGAACCGTTCCAACTGGGTCGTTGGTTGCCAATTCGAAAATCTACATTGCGGCAGGTAACTATCCTATTGATACAGAAACCGATCTAAGAGAAGACGGAATTCTTATTCAGGGTGGCTTCCCTACCACGGCACACGGTACTGATATATCGGGTTACAATCCGCTCGCTAATATCACCACGCTCACCAGAACAGGAACTGGGGGAAACAGAAGATTCTACAAAGGATCTTCCAGAAGTGCTGATGTCGCCAAAGTGATAGAGGTCAAAGGTATTCGCTTCACCGGCGCCCATGACAATGGATCGTTGTTCTATTTAACATCGGGGTATGGTATATATCGCTTTACCGATGTTACTGGCTATGATATGACTTCTACCAACGGAGTTATATACCTCACAACCTTCAATGGAGGAAGCGTGACGGTTCGTAACAGTAATTTTTATGGCAATACAGCCA
>CALGRQ010000221.1 GCA_937880795.1 uncultured Dyadobacter sp.
GATGTATCCGAAATTGAAATGTCTTTACCGCACCTCAGATAATACTATACACACCCTCCCCGAAGATGCAAGGGCGCAAGCCCTGCACCTTTCGGACGGCACAATTGAACAGATCACATGCAAGACGGGCAAAATTACTATTCTGAATTCTTTACGGCTCTCATAGGCGCAGCGTTGACCTGGATTGGAAGATGGTTGTTTGATCGCCATAAAGAGCATAGGGATGTACAGAAATCTGAGGTTGAGTTATCTGAACAGGTAGCTACTCTTTGGAGGGAAACATCAAAAGAGCTGGAAGGTAAAGTTAGGGAGATGCGTGCCGAAATGGACGGTGTACTAAATGAAATGGAGCGGTTGAAAAGTGAAAACCGAGGTCTAAAAACCGAAAACGGTAGGCTAAAAACAAAGGTTGAAAATCTTACTAACCGCCTGCAAAAATTCGAGAACACACATGCAGAGTAATCGAAACATAAAAGATGCGCACCTACGCCTGAAATTGGCTTGGGCGTGGGTGCAAGAGGAATGGCCGAAAAGATATCCGAGTGATTTAACGCCATTTTTAACCGAAGTTTACAGGTCACCGGAATTACAACGGGCTTACTACGCTCAGGGACGTGAAAAGGTAGCAATAGTGAACAGCCTGCGTAGGGCTGTTGCCCTGGCTCCGATTAGTGAAGTTGAAAACCGTAGTATAATTACCAAGTCGAAGCCAGGGCAAAGCAAACACCAGAAAACTCCAAGTGAGGCCATTGATATCTGGTTTGCGAAAGGGAAAACCTTGGTGGATGATAAAAGGCTTTGGAAACAGCTGGTAGACCTCATTCATGAATTTGATCCAGGCATTAAATGGGGTGGGAATTTTCAGGCTGTGGATAAGCCGCATTTTGAGATTTAGTAGATATTAAACACGTTTAAACAGCATTTAAAAGATGAAAAAGGACAGTATTGAAAATCCGGACGCTACACAGATTGAAGCCTGGAAAAAACAGCATGGTGATGTGTATAGCATTGAAGTGGCGGCTGATGCTGACAAGTTTGAGGCTAACACCATTCAACCGGACTTGGATGACTTGCCAAAGCTGGTAGGTTATATGAAGAAGCCGGATCGCAAGACTATGAACTTTGCCCTGGTGACGATGCCAAAGAATCTTATTGCAGCGGGAAAAGCAGTATTGAAAGATTGCTGGCTGGGCGGTGATGCCAGGCTATTGACAGACGAGGGCTATTCTGCTACTGCTGGGATGCAGGCCATTGAGTTGGTTGAGATTTACCAGAGTCGCATAAAAAAGCTTTAACGGACCAGCCATCCATTGATGGTGCGTCCGATGATGACGGGTTTCGATACATGTGCGCCTGGATCAGGTACTTTTTTCCAAGTATTGACCCCTACGACCAGAAACCCGAAGAGTTTGTAAGGCTTTGGCGTGAAGCCGAGTTTCTTCTTATCCAAACCAAACCAGTACAGAAAGACCAATGAACCGCGTATATTCTTTTGCGATCAAGTTGCAGGACTTGTTTAGCCCCCAAATGCAGCGTATTGCAACGATGTATGAGCAACGGACCACGTTTATGTCACGAGCCTGGGCGAGGGTTACAGGCATGATGAACAACACTGTTCAAACTGTTGCCAATTTGCGTACGCGGTTGGCAGGGCTTGGATCTGGTTTTCGTATCCGGGTTGATAGTAGTGATGTTGACAGGGCAAGTTGCAGGACTTGTTTAGCCCCCAAATGCAGCGT
>CALGRQ010000222.1 GCA_937880795.1 uncultured Dyadobacter sp.
CTATTTCGCCCTGTTTCTGGTTCTAAATCTGGGTTATTTTTTACATCAACCTAAGGAAAAAGAAACTCAGGTTGTGTCCGAGCAGCCAAATCTTCGCATTGTAGAAGATAAAAATGCAGAAACCATCAGTGTGTATAGGGAAGATGGAAAGACTCCCATACTTGTTCAAAACGCCAAAGCTAATTTCCGGCCATATCTCCACCCGATACAGGCACCCGATGGGAAAGGAGTACTTACTGAGTACAGTCCTGGCCATCACAAACATCAAACAGGGATTTACTGGGGATATACGCGTGTAAATGGACGGGATTATTTTCACCATCCGGAAGGAGATTATTGGAAAAGGGTATCGGCTACTGTGATAGAAAACAAAGGTTCACAAGTGAAGTGGCAAACGGTATACGATTTGTTGGATTCTACGGGTAAAGCGGTTCTCACTGAAACGCAAAACTGGGTGATGCGCGAGAAAGACGGAAAATATCTGCTGGATTTGGAATGGAATGGTGAGGCGCAAACGGATGTGACCATCGGTAAATATGATTACGGCGGTTTGTTTGTGCGCATGCCGTGGAAACCGGGAATTAAAGGAGAAGTCATTAATACGGCACGGCAACGTAATGAAAAGGCGGAAGGTCAGGCTGCTATGTGGGTTGACATTGCGATGCAGGTTGAAGGGCGGGACGATCTGGCGCATATCGCAATTTTTGATCACCCAGAAAACAAGGGATACCCTAATAACTGGCGTGTAGATGGCCAGTTAGGTGCTGGTCCTGCTCGTGCCCGCAAGGCCGACTGGCATATCAAGAAAGGAGAAACGGAGGTGATTAAGCATGAACTGGTAATTTATACGGGAACGCTTAATGATGTGCAGCTGAATAAAACATTTGGAGAATTTATTGGGAACAACGGTACTTATAATACCGCTGCACTTTGGGCTATTGCACAAAAGGAGGGTAGGGAAGCGAAGTTTTTAAGTGCACAGGAGGCTGTTGCCGCCATGACAATTAAGGATGGGTATATTGTGAATACCTATGCCTCGGAACCGATGATGACGCAGCCCATGGCGTTTTGCTGGGACGATCGTGGACGGATGTGGATTGCCGAGAACAGGGATTATGAATCGAGAGGGAAAGGATTTTCGAATGCAGGAGATAGTCGGATTTTGATTCTGGAAGACACGGATCATGATGGTGTCGCAGACAGCCGAAAAGTATTTATGGAGGGGATTGCCTTCCCATCGGCCATTGCTGTTGGCTTTGACGGGGTTTTTATTGGAGCTCCGCCAAATTTACTCTTTGTACCCGATAAAAATCATGATGACAAAGCCGATATGGATGATATAGAAGTTCGGCTAACGGGTTGGGGTATTCGTGATCGTCACGAAACTTTAAATAGTTTTCATTGGGGGCCCGACGGCTGGTTATATGGATTACAGGGTTTTGCTACACCTTCTAAGGTTCGGAAACCGCAGGGTAAAGGTAAGTTATATGGACATAAAGACCCTTTCCCGGAGGATATTCTGAAAGGAGAAGGCACCGATATCAACGGAGGTGTGTGGCGTTATCATCCTACAAAAGATAAATTTGAAGTGGTGGCGCATGGATTCAGTAATCCTTGGGGAGTTGATTATGACGCAAAGGGGCAGCTATTCATTACAGCCTGTGTGATTCCGCATTTGTGGCATGTGGTGCCGGGTGGAATTTATCACCGGCAAGGAGGACAACACTTTAACCCATATGTTTATAACGATATCAAAACCATAGCCGATCACAGCCATCGTTCTGCCCATGGTGGTGCGCGAATCTATCTGTCGGATGCGTTCCCCGAATCGGAAAAAGGAAAAATTTTCATGGCTAATATTCATGAACACGGCATTTTATCGGATGTACTTCAGCCCAAGGGTTCCGGCTTTGTAGGTACACATGGGGATGAGTTTCTGATGGCCAACAATGCCCAATGGGTAGGATTTAGCATGGAAATTGGACCGGAGGGAGGGATGTATGTGCTCGACTGGCACGATGCCGATATATGCGGTTCTGATGTTTTGAACTCAGAAACGGGACGGGTTTTCAGAATTATGCCCAAGCAGAATCTTGCTAAAAACTGGGAGGGTAGATATGCCGATTTAGGGAAGATGTCGGATGAAAAACTGGCTGATTTACAAACCAGTGCCAGTGAGTGGCATGCGCGAAGAGCAAGAATTATTTTACAGAATAAGGCTACCAAAGGCGCAATTAATAAAAATGCGCAGAATCGTCTGTTTGATATATATAGAAATGATGCCAATGCGGATTACCGATTACGTGCACTGTGGGCTTTGCAGGTTACCAATAGTCTAAATGAAAATTTACTCTTGGAGTCGCTTCACGACAAAGATGCCTATATACGGGCCTGGGCTATTCAATTCCTGGCCGAAAACGAAAATGTATCAGCCCAGGGACTTGCTCAGTTAGAAAAATTAGCAAAAGTGGACCCTTCACCAGTGGTGCGTTTGTATCTGGCCTCCGCATTACAAAGAATGAAACCCGAGTCAAGATGGAAATTGGTGGAGGCGCTCGTAATGCATGCCGAAGATTTGGAGGATCATAATATCCCCAAAATGATTTGGTATGGTTTTGAACCGCTTGTTAAACTCAATCCTACCCGGGCTTTGGAGTTGGCGACTAAAAGTAAAATTCCGATGGTAACAAACTTTATAGCCCGTCGTACATTGGATGCCGATGCTACCGAATTGCTGATAGCTGCTCTTGATAAAAATCCAGCCAATCAATTGGATATGCTGGAAGGAATGCGTGATGGACTGGATGGAAGGTCGGATATTAAAACACCTGCCAATTGGAAACCCTTATATACTAAACTAAAAGGGGTATCCGGTAAAACGGGTCAGTTGGCAGTAGAACTGTCGCAGCATTTTGGAGATACCGAAGCTGCCAAAACCGCGATGAGCACTTTAAAGAATGCCAAAGCGCCAACCAGTCAGCGGTTACAGGCACTGCAGTCTTTATCTGCCAAGCAACGTCCGGAGCTTGCCAAAGAACTACCTGCTTTATTGAATGTTTCTGCTTTGCGCTTTGGTGCTATACGAGCTATTGCAAGCTACGACCAGGAATCGCTGGGTAAATTACTGCTTGAAAAATATCCGACATTCGATGCAAAAGAAAAGGCAGAGGCGATACAGACCTTATCATCAAGACCAAAATATGGTTGGTTGCTGACTCAGGCGTTGTCCAAAAAAACCATTGCTAAAAGCGAAGTTCCTACCTATATAGCCCGTCAGTTACGCCGAGTGGTAGGTAGTGGTTTTGTGGAGGTATGGGGACCCATTGATCATGTTGCTTTTGATGAAAAGGCCTATAAAAAATACAGAACCTTGCTGACAGACCAGGCAGTAGCTGCCGGTAATGCTGCGAAGGGGAAGTTGGTCTTTAACAATACCTGTGCTCCATGTCACAAAATGTATGGTGAAGGCGGTATTATAGGGCCTGATCTGACGGGGTCGAACCGGGGGAATCTGGATTATTTATTGGGTAATATTTTGGACCCGAGTGGAGAGATTCAGGACGATTACAAAATGGTGGTAATCACCACCCGAGATGGTCGTACTTATGTGGGGAATATTGCCAAAGAGACCGAAAGGCAACTTACGCTTCGCATTGTTGGGCAGGATGCGGTATCCATCAACAAATCGGATATACAAACCCGGGAAACAACACCTACATCCATGATGCCTTCCGGACTATTGGATGCTCTATCCGATCAGGAAATTACAGATTTGATGTCGTTTATGCGGACTACAAAGCCGCTGGAAACGAAAAAATACTAACGCAAAAAGGCTCTGGAATAAATTTCAGGGCCTTTTTTGCAATGCAGCACGTATGTCATTCTGACCCAAAAGCAGGATCAGGAATCCAATGGTTTAATAAGTTTACCTAGACGCTGTACCATCCCAAAGTACCACGCGTTTACCGCCATCGCCCCAAATGTTTTTTTGAAATTCTTTTCTTTCTGCTTCCGTTAGACTGGATCCATCAAAAGTGGAGCCGTCACAATTGTAATTGATACATCCTATACAAGACATATAAGATTTGTAGTAGTTGATAACCGTTTTGCCCTGAACCGTAACCGCTACAACCGTGAGCATCGTGGCCAACTTCTTTTCTTTGTCTTTTTGAATCAAATCCCGTAACCAAGGAAGGTTGTTGAGAGGATCCTTCTTCCCACATATTTCAACATCAGAAGCAGGGGAGGCATGCTTTTCTTTACAGGCAATAGATACAACCAAAACCAAGAAAATTGGGAGAAAAGCTTTCATGTGATGATTTGTTTTTAGGTATATAGGTCAGACACCGTCACAGACTCGATCGTTGTAAGGCATGAGATAAAATTTTGTAATCGACCTGAAAGCATAGAATGATTTACAACCGCTTCACATCGTAAAACACTTACTCCATCCTTTTTTATTTTCCCTTCATCATAATTAATGATCATAAGAAAGGTAATTCATGCATTTTTGAAATGTTAATTCGAAAACCCATTTTTATGAAGAAACTAATACTTCTGATTATTATCGCCACCGCGATCTCATTTTCATCGGCAAATGCTCAATTTCCTGTAACAGGGGCGGCAAAACCCAAAGCTTTACCTGGTACGGCCGGGGATCAAACGCCTAAGGGAAGTTCCAAAATAAGTGGAACAGTGATCGATTCTACTTCATCATCACCAGTCGAGTTTGCTAGTGTTGCGCTGTATAACGTAAAAACAGGCCAGGCTGTGGATGGTACTGTGGCGGATGAAAAGGGTAAATTCTCACTGACTAAAATTGTGGAGGGAGAATATAGACTCTTGTTTTCCTTCATAGGCTATGGAAATAAAACACTGGATCATATCACACTGGCCAAAGGTCAGGAAGTTGAGCTGGGGATTATAAAGCTTTCGTCCAATACCAAAACCCTTAACGAAGTAACCGTTACGGGTCAGGCAGCGCTTATTGAGGAAAAAGTAGACCGAATGGTGTATAACGCTGAAAAGGATATAGCCGCGAAGGGTGGTGATGCAACAGATATTTTGCGTAAAGTGCCTTTGCTTACGGTGGATTTGGATGGAAACGTCTCTTTGCGAGGAAGCCAGAATATCCGCGTGTTGATCAACAATAAACCTAGTACAATTATAGCGAGCAGCGTGGCTGATGCATTGAAACAAATTCCGGCAGATCAGATTAAAACGGTAGAGGTTATCACCAGTCCATCGGCTAAATATGATGCAGAAGGATCCGGAGGGATTATCAATATCATTACCAAAAAGAATAGTTTGCAGGGACTGAATTTGAATGTTGATGCCGGAGTTGGAAACCGAGGGTCGATGTTGTCCCTCAACGGAGGTTACCGGAAAGGAAAGGCAGGATTTACGATTGGAGGTTTTGGGCGTGGGATATACAATACCATCACCAAAACGAATCTGGATCAAAGTAGTATAGTGAATGGTGAAAGAACACTTACGAGGCAGTCTGGAGACGGTACCAGTAAAGGACTTTTTGGACAGTATAATATAGGATTTGATTATGATCTGGCTAAAAATCAGAGTATTACTGCCGGTGTGCGTTATGGGGTACGTAATATGATTAACGGGCAAGATCTCATGACCAGGCTGTACAAAGATGATGTGAATACATCTACATCCAGCCGATTTGTGGATGCTAAAAATCTTTCAGGAACTGTAGATGCCAACCTCGACTACCTGAGAACTTTTAAACCTCAGCAGGAGTGGAGCATTTCTACTTTATATAGCCGCAACGACCTGACCAATAATTTTGATGCGAACATCATGAGCGGAGGTGGGGAACTTACAAGCCGTCAGAAAAACATTAATAAAAACATCAACCAGGAATTTACATTTCAAACCGATTATCAAACGCCCATTAAGAAAAACCAGCTTTGGGAAGTGGGAGGTAAAGGAATTTTTAGAGAGGTTAATAGCGACTATAAGTTCTTGTTAGCAGGAAAAACCGGGGATTATTTACCCGAAAATAATCAACCAGCGGGGGCTCTGACATACCATCAAAATATAGCAGCCGGGTATACCTCCTATACCTATACGACAAAAAAACGATACACCTTAAAAGGGGGACTTCGTTACGAGCATACATTTATTGATGCCAGCACCCGGGAAGGTGTAGTAGGCGTGGGGAATTACGGTGTACTGGTTCCGAGTGTGAACGCTTCTAAAACATTTAAGGGAACAACACTGAAACTGGGTTACAACAGACGTATACAACGACCAGGTTTAGCACAACTCAACCCGAACTTCAACTCGGCTAACCCGAATAACATCACGATTGGTAATCCGGAATTGCGGCCGGAGCTGACCAACAATATTGAGTTGGGTGTAAGCAAGAACATCAAGAAAACATTTATCAACGCGACTTTCTTTGGCCGGTTTACGAACAATGCCATATCGCAGGTTAGACAGCCCTCTGATACACTTGCCGGAGCCATCGTAACAACTTTCGAAAATATTGGAAAGCAGCACGCCTATGGCGCCAATATCTTTGCCAACGTAGCGGCAACATCCAAAATTAGTGTTGGTATTTTCAGTAATATATTTTATTCGCACCTCACAGGACAAGAATTGGGAGCGGATAAACAAACCGTGGAAATTACAAACTCGGGATTCAATATCAGTGGCGGGATGTTTGGACAGGCAACATTTAAAAACGGATGGGGTGCTCAGGCATTTGGTTTTATGCAGGGAAATCAGGTGCAATTGCAAGGTTTGCAAGGTGGATTTGGTTTTTATACCGTCGGTGTTAAAAAAGAATTCAAGAATAAGAAGGGTAGTGTAGGTATAGCCGCAGAAAACTTCCTGAGCAAACGTTTTAACATACATACCGAGCTTAAATCCTTACAATTCAATCAGGTTAACGACGTATACCTCTATAACCGCGGCGTTCGTATGACCTTTACCTACAAAATTGGTAAAATGACAATGGATGCCCCGAAAAGAAAGGCAAAAGGTGTTAATAATGATGATGTGAAAAGTGAAGGTGGGCAGCAGTCTGGTCCTGCTACGGGCGGTGGCGGTGGACAGCCTCGCTAAGCGGTATAATATTTTAATGAACCAAGAAAACGAGTAACTATACGAACTATTAATATTTCGCAATATGAAAACCAACAAACTATTTGTGGCTGTTGCCGCTACATTGATTTCTTTCAGCTCATTTGGCCAGACCGTCGATGAACTTGTGGATAAACACATTGCCGCATTGGGTGGTATGGATAAGATTAAAGCGGTTAAAACGATAGTAACCGACCGTTCTCTGTCTGTGGGCGGGATGGAAATCCCAACAAAAACGCTACTTGTGGTGGGGAAGTCGGTACGCAGTGAGTCTACTGTAATGGGGAATTCCATGATTCAGGTGCTGGACGGTACTACCGGATGGATGATTCGCCCAACAGCGATGGGAGGCAGCGGGGAAGTGGAAGATATGCCGGCAGAAATGCTGAAACAATCGGAAAGCCAGTTGGACCCATTTGGTGGGTTGGTCAATTATAAGGAAAAGGGGAATACGGTTGAGCTAGTCGGCAAGGAGAAAGTGGATAAGAAAGATGCCTATCATTTGAAGTTAACGACCAAGTCGGGACAGGTTGTTGATGAATGGTTGGATGCCGAAAGCTTCTTGATCAGTAAATTCAAAGTAGATATGGCAGGTCAAGCCAGTGAAATATCGATGTCGGATTATAAAGAGGTAGACGGCGTGAAGTTCCCAAATACCATGGACATTTCCAGTCCTCAGGGGGTTATCACTTTTATTACAAACAAAGTAGTTGTGAATAGTCCGATAGACGAAAAAGTTTTTCAAAAACCGGTGAAGTAAATTCATTTGGGATTTTATATAGAAGGGAATGTCTGATGGGCATTCCTTTTTTTGTTGGCGGGTTTTGTTCAGTCTTGTGTACGATACGAGGTTTTAATATATTGGAACCGATTGGATTGGAACCGTAAGAAAAGTAAATATGAAAATTACTGCCCGACTACAATGGAGTATATTGTTGGTTTTAATGATAGGAATTGGTGTGGTTGCCACTGCGTTAACACCAAAGCCTTCTGCCACAAAGCCCAATATTGTACTGTTTTTTATCGATGATTTGGGTTATGGCGACTTATCGGTAACCGGTGCGTTGGGCTACAAAACGCCTCACCTTGATCAGCTTGCGGCAGAGGGCACACGATTTACAAATTTCATGGCCGCTCAGGCGGTTTGTAGCGCTTCCCGGGCGGCATTACTCACGGGCTGTTATCCCAACCGGATAGGAATTACGGGTGCATTGGGTCCTCAGTCAAAAACGGGGTTAAATTCCAATGAAGAGACCATAGCGGAACTGGTAAAGGCCCAGGGTTATACCACCGGTATTTTTGGCAAATGGCATTTGGGGAGCGAACAAGAATTTTTGCCATTGCAACACGGGTTCGATGAATTTTATGGCGTGCCATATTCTCATGATATGTGGCCGCTTCATCCGTGGCAAGAAAAGGCACAGTATCCTCCTTTACATTGGATCGATGGAATAAAGTCAGGTGCGGAAATCAAAACCTTAGAAGATGCCAGTACCCTTACATCTACCATTACAGAGAAGGCATTAAGTTTCATTCGGAGGCATAAGCAGAAACCTTTTTTCTTATACATTCCGCACCCTATGCCTCATGTACCTTTAGCCGCTTCACCCAGGTTCAAAGGCAAAAGTGAAAGGGGTATTTTTGGGGATGTATTGATGGAACTCGATTGGTCAGTAGGAGAGGTGATGAAGGAGCTTAAGTCGCAAGGGTTGGATAAAAATACAATCGTGATTTTCACGAGCGACAATGGCCCATGGCTTAATTATGGCGATCACGCGGGTTCTTCCGGTGGATTCAGAGAAGGAAAGGGGACTTCCTTTGAAGGTGGGCAACGGGTGCCGGCGATCATGCGCTGGCCAGGAGTGATTCCGGCAGGGCGAATTTCAAATAAATTACTTTCCACCATGGATGTTTTACCGACTCTCGCAAAATTAACCGGGGCGAGTCTTCCCAAGGAGAAAATTGATGGGGTTGAATTTGTAGCGCTTCTTAAAGGGGATGATACACAAATACCCAGGAAAGAATTTCTTTACTACTACCGACAAAATAGCCTGGAAGCCGTTAGGAAAGCGGATTGGAAACTCGTTTTTGAACATCCTGGCCGAACCTATGAAGGATCTTTACCCGGCAAAGATGGGCAACCAGGACCTGCACCAGAGAATCATCCGTTTCCCAAAGCACTATATAATCTGGCCCGCGACCCGGGAGAACGTTACAATGTGCTGGAACAAAACCCGGATATTGTATCCGAACTGGAAAAAGTCGCTGATGCCGCTCGGGAAGATTTGGGTGATGACATTCAGAAAAAAGAAGGTAAAAACAGACGTCCGAGTGGACGGATAGAGCGGAAATAGGTGAGCGAAGCTAAACCGAGCTAGCCCAGATTCGAAATCTGGATTAGTTCGGTTTAGCATTATAATGCATATGAAGTCGATAGCTATTTAATCCCTTTCCCGGTTGCTGCCCAGTAAATGCCACCATAAAGGTGGTCAAGAAAAGCTTGATCGGAATACACAAGACCAATATGCCCCATTCCTGTATAAAATGATCTTCCGCCATCGTACTTGTGATACCAGGCAATGGGGTGAGAAGCACCCATACCCGCACCTTTGCTGGTTTTTGGGTCATACGTTTTTTCGTCGAGCATGATCAGGAATTTAAGATCATTGGCCGCGGCGGGCTTCTGATATTCGTACCACTCGTCGGTCCACATCATACGTTTTGGGAAACGTTCAAGCCCAGGAAAATTGCTATCTACAACATCCAGATAAGCCGTTTGCTGAGCAGGGTGTGTCAGGAACATCATTCCAACCAGTTTGTTATACCATGGCCAATCGTACTCCGTATCCGCAGCCGAATGAACACCTACGTAACCTTTTCCACTTTGAATGAATTTTTCGAAAGCAGCTTGTTCTTCGGGATTGAGCACATCACCAGTGGTATTCAGGAAAATAACCACATCATAGTTTTTAAGAGATTTCTCGTTGAACACCGATGCGTTTTCCTGCCAGTCTACGCTAAAATTGTGTCTTGCAGCTAGATTTCTAACCCCGGCAACACCTTCATGAATGGCCGTATGGTGAAACCCTGCTGTTTTCGTAAATAAAAGTGCTTTAAACTGCTGTGCGTAGCCGGTAGCAGCGCTGAGAACGAGTAGAGACAGTAAAATTGATTTTTTGAGCATCATAGATTTGGTTAACAAGTGTAAAGAAATCGGGTAGTAAACAGGGTAGTTTGCCCCTGGCACATGTATGAACCGTAAAGGCCGATCTTTACTAAATATACTTTTGCTTTTTGATCGGTATAAGTATAATGAGGGGATGGTAAAAAAGAACCCCGGGTTCAGGTTGGTTTTTATCCATGATCCTGAAACCGGGGACTTATTGAAGCATCACAACGTATAATTTTTGAGCTGAATGCTCGAAAGCAACTTATTTACCCATTACCAATCTGGTTTGTGCTGAGCCCTCTACATCTTTCAACTCCACTTTCAAACTACCGTCTTTTACAATTTTACGGTCGATTACAAGCGCTATAGGTTGAATTCCCTGGTTGAGTGTAGCTGTAATATTGTTGCCATTCAGTTTTAAAGCTTTTGAACCTGCATAGGCAGTAATTCCTTCGTTAGAACTAAGGGCCAATGTAACGTTTCCTTTGGTGAGGGCTTCAATATCAAAACGTACAATACTGAAACGTTTTCCGCTTGCAGTTTCCATTTCGGCCAAATCGCTCAATGGAAGCTCACCAGATACCTTACTATATACAGGATGGAACGAAACCTTAGATCCTTTACCCACGTTGATGGAGCCCTCACCCAATATCTTGCTGGCGGCTTGCTTGTCTGCTTCTCCATTTTCCCAACGTCTCACATAGCGTGTGTTTGCAACACGGTAATTCCCTGATTCTCCAAGTTTCGTAAGGAAACCAACCAAGTCTACAAACTCATCACGGCTCAAACTTCCTGTTAGGCCTGGAGGCATTAATGATCCAGGCACTTTTTCCATCAGCTCAACCTGACTTTTAGGAACAGATACTTCTTTACCCGTTACATCACGAATGACAATGTCTGAGGCGCCATCGCTTGCAAGGTATCCTAATAATTCGGAGCCATCTTTTTTCACAACTCTTTTGAGATCATATCCTTCTTTAATGGATGCGCTTGGCTCAAGAAGTGAACG
>CALGRQ010000223.1 GCA_937880795.1 uncultured Dyadobacter sp.
TTTTTGTTTGCTTAAAACATAATTGTAATAGGCCTGGCTTACTTCTATATGAATACGGTCTGTTAGAATTTCTTCGGTTGTTTTAAGTTGTTCTACATGGGTACGTGCCTGTGCTATTTTTGCTCCCGATTTCCACAGTGATGCCACATCGTATCGCACGCCTAAACCTGCATTCAGCGCATTGGGGATCATCGCTATACCGGGTATATTCAGCGCAACATATCCTGCCGTTAGTGCAACACTAGGGTACCAGTCTGCTTTGGCCGTTTTAATATCAATGGCAGCTGCTTTTTGTCTAATACTGACTGAGGATATGTCTTTGCGGTGCGTCAAAGCTGTCTGTTCCCATTCCGAAACCTGGCCTTCTGTTTTTAAATTAACAAAACTTCCTTGATCCGCTTCCAGCATAGTATTTTCGGACAGACCTAATAATAAGTTCATATTCAAAGTCGTAAGTTTCAGATCGTTCTCTGCATCCAGCAAGGCGAGTTGAACATTGGATTCCTGCAACTGTGCTTTCATCAAATCGTTTCTGGCCAATAGTCCGTTTTTTTCCCTATTACTAAATTCTATAACCCGTTCATGCTCTCGTTTTAAGTTTTCTGTAACCAGCTCAACGGCTCTTTTCGACTTGTATAGGTTACCATAAGCCGCAACTGTATTTTGAATTACGGCATCACGGTCAAATTCGGCGTCCAAACGGGCCGCCTGTTCCAGAAACCGTGCAGATTCTAAACCATATTTAAAGCGGAAGCCGGAAAATATGGGTAGTGAGGCGCTAGCCATGCCATACATAGCCTGATTGACATGAAAAGAGGAACCGGAACCGCCCGTACTATCGCTGTTGTTTCTGTTTATTTTGAGGTCAATATTAGGTGTATTCATTCTCAAATAGGAAGCTGATACACTCAAAGAAGGCAATTGGTTTTCTTTTATCTGCCTGATATTCAACCCCGCTAAATCAACATTTTTTTGACTTAGTTTAAGTTGCTTACTATTTTGCAAACTCATGGCCACTGCTTCTCCAAGGCTAATTACCCGTGACTGCTGGGCCGAGACCTTCGATACGGTGACCATTAAGACCATGCCGATTGCCAACCGGAGCATTTGCCTATTGCTCATTGTTCTGTTCATTGGATACTGTTAATTTAAATAGGTTCTTTAAGTGCATGTTCAATCTGCGTTTCAACAGATTTCTAAATTCCTGATCATCCAAATGTTCCAGATGATTTATTTTACGATAGAAATCCTGTGTGGCAATTGCCTGGTTAATAGTCCCAAACAAAGTAGTGGTGAGTAGGCTCAGGTCAATATTTTTTCTAAATACACCGGCCTCCTGTCCTTCTGTTATGAGCCGAAGCATCAGCTCGCTATTGCTTACTTTTAATGCCATAATGTGATCTGAGATATATGTTGTTCTTTCTCCCGAAAGTTGCTGCCTCATGATAATTGTATGGAAGCACTCATTACCCCAGATGCGGTCTATAACCCCATCAATCATAATATACACTTTCTGAATAGGCGTTAATCCTTCCAGTAGCAGAACATGCTCTATCCGGAGGCGAGATTCGTTTGCTCTTAATTCAAATAAGGCCTCGATCAATTTCTCTTTCGATCCAAAATAATACGATATCATGGACACATTTACGTTTGCCTCCTGAGCAATATCGCGAACCGACGTACCCGTAAAACCTTTCCTTGCAAATAGGCGCTCCGCCACATCTATAATCTGTAACTGCTTCGCATTGTAGTGCATAGCAACATTTTCATCCCGGTTATGATTTATTGCCGAAATGATGGCGCAAACGTAAAATATAAAAAAATCATAATCAAACGTTTGTTTGATTATGACAAACAAACGTTTGATTATTGACACGTTTTATAACCATAATACCATTAAATTTTTTTTAATGTGCTAATACTTATAAAATAGGGACGAAAACGTGGTTATCCCTTACAAATCCATTTAACCGTATCCCCCGAATTATCTAACCTTAGATGTTGATATGGTTGTTTTGTATTTGTACCGAACGGGTATTGCCCACGACATCATTACCCTTGGTGTCGGAGTCAATTACGTAGATATAGCATGATGAATTAATATCGGTGTATACCGATCACCAGTGCGCAACGCATAGAGAATACCTGTATACACCTGAGGAAGCGTACAGTATTACTTAACTCGACCCGGATTTTCACTCACAAATGCGCCCCAACCTCCTTTTTTAGATTTTTTCGAAGTTGTTGATGATACTGATGCAGGAGAATTGGCATGGTAGTGATGACAAATTGCGATGGCTATACCATCGGTGGCATCCATGAACTCTTTACTCAAATCCATTTTAAGAATTTTTTCGAGCATATAGGCCACTTGTTCCTTGGTGGCATTTCCGCTTCCGGTAACCGATTGTTTTACTTTTTTGGGAGAGTATTCTACGATGGGAATATCGCGGGCAAGGGCGGCTGCCATGGCAACCCCTTGTGCCCTACCCAGTTTTAACATCGACTGCGGGTTCTTCCCATAAAACGGATCTTCAATCGCCATTTCATCGGGCACGTATTCAGTAAGTAACTGGGTAATGCGTTCAAAGATTTTCTTTAACTTCAATTCATGGGTAGTATATTTGCTCAAATGTATCACACCATATTGAACAAGAGTAATTTGCTGACCTTTGACGGAAATAACGCCGTAACCCATAATTTGCGTACCGGGATCGACGCCAATAATCACCTTTTCGGTAGCCTCTGTTTGCTGCATTCTAATCATGATGCAAGATAAGGAACTATCCCCTCTCAAAGAAAAAAGAGACTGGCGAAAACTGCTTCTGTTTGCCAAAGTGTGTATTACACTGCTCATCCTAGGCTACATATATAAAACATTTACCAATGAGCAGAAAGGTGTTTCCGATGTATGGGATATTTTCAAAGGTGTACTCAATACTGAACATGCCCCCTTTCTGGTTGCGATGCTGTTTTTGGTGCCTGTCAATTGGGCATTAGAAAGTTTAAAATGGCGGCAGCTCGCACAAAAAGTAGTTCCTCTTACCTTTTGGGATGCCTTTAGAGGAACATTAACGGGTCTAGCGATGGGGGTTGCAGCACCGGCTCAATTGGGAGATACCATAGGCCGTGTGGCCGCTCTTAAATCGGACAAACGCTTACAAGCCATAGGTGCGGCACTTGTCTCCAATGGAATTCAGTTTTATGTTTCTATTTTGGGCGGTGCTTTGGGCTGGTTGTATGTCCAGCACGATCTTCAAGTAGACCTGACCATGCGATACGGTTTAAATGTGCTCCTCATTTTTCTGGTAATAGGAGTTTGGTTTATCATGCTATTCCGCGGAAGATTAATTAGTTGGAATCCTAAACATATATACTTAAAAAAGATGCAGAGTTACCTGCAAATCATTGGTGCCTATACAAAACGAGATTTGTTTTTGGCGACCCTATATGGAGGGATTCGCTATCTGGTCTTTCTTACACAATTTGTGCTTGCCTTATATCTGTTCGATTTCAAGTTGTCATTAACGACTTTAAGTGCGTGCGTGGCACTTATCTTCCTGGCGAAGACTTTGGTGCCGGCCATTAATGTTCTTGGTGATCTTGGACTACGTGAGTTTACGGCTCTTTTTGTGTTTAAGCAGTATCATCTACCGCCAGAACAAGTTATTACCGCTACCTTTCTCATTTGGATCATGAATGTACTAGGCCCAATTCTGGTGGGAATATATCTGATCTGGAAGTACAAGTGGAGAAACTTGTTTCGTTAAATCTTTGATTTAATAACTATGCAAGAAATATTACTTCCTGGTATCATCAATTTTCTACTCATACTCACTAGTAGTTATGCAGTATTTACAATGGTATTAACATGGCTATGGTGGCGTTTACCGGCCCATTCTAATGATTCAAATAACAACGACTTTATTTCCGTAATTATTCCCGTTCGTAACGAAGCGGCTCATATTGCTCAACTTTTGCAGGACATAAACGCACAAACCCTCTCATCAAGTCAGTTCGAAGTGCTGGTTATGGATGATGGCTCCACAGACAATACGGAATTGATTGTCAAACAAAGCATCGATCAAGTATCCATTCAAATTAAGCTTATTACGCTAGCTAACCAACCTACCACTTCACCTAAAAAGCGTGCGATTGAAACTGCCATGAACCACGCCAAAGGGAACCTCATCGTGACCACGGATGGTGATTGTCGTGTGAAATCCGGCTGGTTAGAAGCCATATTGCAATGCTATCAGGCAACGGGGGCCAAACTTATTAGTGGTCCTGTAACCTTCACTGAGGAGCATCATTTTGCCGATTATTTACAAACCGTAGAATTTGCAAGCTTAATTGGTAGTGGTGCAAGTTCCATCGCAGCGGGGTATCCGTCCATGTGCAACGGAGCAAACCTCATTTATGAGAAACAGGCTTTTATCGAAGTGGGGGGCTACGAAGGGGTGCGACATATAGCCTCCGGCGATGATGAATTTTTGATGCATAAAATTGCTAATCAGTTTCCCGGAAGTGTGCATTTTTTAAAAAATCAGGCACACCAGCACTGGAGACCTTTCTTTAGACAACGTAAGCGGTGGGCTAGCAAATGGAAACATTATCAAAGCAAAACACCTTTGGTACTTGCCCTATATGTGTTTTCCTGCAACTTTTCGATGCTACTTGCAGGAGGCTTATTTCTTGCTCAGTGCATAGCTCCAACTACTTTCTTACTATTACTTTCTTTAAAATTAGTCCCAGAATGGTTTTTTCTAGGCTCAGTTTTAAAATTTTTGAAAAAAAGCCATTGTATTCCTTATATACCTATAACCCAGGCTATATATCCGTTATATGTGTGTCTGTTTGGTTTGGTGGCCCAA
>CALGRQ010000224.1 GCA_937880795.1 uncultured Dyadobacter sp.
GGGCGAAGTTTTTTAACTCGTCAAACTCAATTACTACTAGTTTGGTCATGGCACATTTGTTTTTGATTGATGATGGCAAATGTTGGGGCTAAGACGCAAAAAAAGCAAGTATGAAAAAGTATGAACTTTGCCTTAACTGGTATTAAATGCATCCAGACGCTGTTTAGGCGTATTTTGTTTAATCTTCCGGTAAAGCGGGAAAAAATAAAATTTCTCTGTCGAGATAAGAAAAGGTAAACTTGGTGAAATGAATTTGCCAGAAAATGGCAATTGAAACTGCGGTTGTAGCTGTCTATTTGCGCGATCTTGGACACTGTCCGGATGCCTGGAAACAGAATACTTTGATAAGGAAAATCTGGAATTTTGAAGAAACTGTAAACCAGAATGTAAACCAAACAAAAAACCGCTCGATAATTTTAAGATTATCAAGCGGTTAGCTTTGCATTCTGTGGTGATGGACGGAATCGAACCGCCGACACAAGGATTTTCAGTCCTTTGCTCTACCGACTGAGCTACATCACCGTGTTTCAGTTGGCCCCGTTTGGGACTGCAAAACTAGGTGATTGAATTGAGTTTCCAAGCGTTTTGTGAAAATATTTTTAATTTTTTTTTCGCAAACACCCCCAATAGGACGCTATAAAGCTGAATATCTTTACTTTAACACTAAAAATATTTTTTTTCGGTGACAAAATATTTATCCAGATACATTTTTCTCATATTTGCTTTTAGTATGCAAGCATACTAAACCACTGCACCATGATTTATATATAGTACTAGATATGGAAATACTAGGTGAAATTGTTTTCATTATTGCGTTGGCTGCTACTGCCTGGATGGTATACAGGCGCGCAACAACCATCAGAAAGACGATTGCTTTGGGCAAGGATGTCAACCGGACGGATCAACCCGGCCGTAGACTTGGTATTATGCTCAGGGTCGCTTTTGGCCAGAAAAAGATGTTCGACAGACCGGTGGTCGGTATCCTGCACTTTGCAGTTTATGCGGGTTTCGTACTGATTAACCTGGAAGTACTTGAAATTATACTGGATGGTCTTCTTGGCAAGCATAGGATATTTGCTCCCCTGTTCGGTTCATTTTATCCCGTTCTCATCGGCTTTTTTGAGTTTCTGGCCGTAGGTGTATTGGTGGCTTGTACTATTTTTCTCATTCGCCGCACTATCGTAAAAACCGATAGACTACAACCCAGTCGACACCATGAAATGAAGGGTTGGCCTGCCATGGATGGTAAGATTATCCTTTTACTTGAAATTGTCTTGATGGCAGCGATACTAACCATGAATGCCGCTGATTCGGTTTTACAAGGCTTCGGCAACCCGCATTATCCCCAAACCGGCGATTTTGCATTCAGCCAGTTTCTAAAACCACTGTTTGCCAATTGGAGTGAATCTGCACTGGTGGTATACGAACGCGCTGCGTGGTGGTTTCATATTCTAGGCATTTTTGCCTTTGCCATTTACGTTACTTACTCCAAACATCTCCATATCGCACTTGCCTTCCCGAATACCTACTTCTCCAAACTTACACCAAAAGGTGAAATGGCCAATATGCCCGAAATAACTAGGGAAGTAAAGATTATGCTGGGCATTGAGAACCCAGCAGATGGAGGCAATAATGAGGTGCCGGAGCGTTTTGGAGCCAAAGATGTTCCGGATTTAAATTGGAAAAACCTGATGGACGCCTATTCCTGCACCGAATGTGGCAGATGTACGTCAGTATGCCCGGCCAACCTAACGGGTAAACAACTATCTCCACGCAAGATTATGATGGACACCCGAGACCGCCTGGAAGATATTGGCCAAATCATGCAGCGTAACGATGGAAAGTTTGTTCCTGACGAAAAAAATCTGATGGGCGATTATATTTCCGAAGAAGAAATTCTTGCCTGCACCACTTGCAATGCGTGTGTTCAGGAGTGCCCCATTCTCATCAACCCGCTCGATATAATCCTGCAATTGCGGCGACATCAAGTCATGGATGAGTCGAAGGCTCCTGGTTCCTGGAACATGATGTTCCAAAACCTGGATACGAACCAGGCTCCCTGGAAGTTTTCTCCAGGTGACCGTTTCAATTGGGCTGACGCCGTTAAATAAGTCCAATCCCGTTGATATTTTGGTATTCATCCTATCATTTTTGATTGCAACTACATCATGTCAGACAGTATATATCAAGTACCCACCATGGCCGAAATGGCCGCTAAAAACGAAACTCCAGAGGTTCTTTTCTGGGTGGGTTGCGCCGGCTCTTTCGATGACCGTTATAAAAAAGTGACCGTAGCTTTTGTTAAAATTTTAAACAAAGCCGGCATCAAATTTGCCGTATTGGGCACTGAAGAAAGCTGTACCGGCGACCCAGCCCGTCGAGCCGGAAATGAATTTACTTTTCAGATGCTTGCTATGTCCAACATTCAGGTACTGGACATGTATGGAATCAAAAAAATTGTAACTGCTTGTCCGCATTGTTTCAATACACTTAAAAACGAATATCCTGAGCTGGGTGGAAATTATGAAGTCATTCACCATTCGGAATATCTTCAGCAGCTCATCAACGAAGGCAGAGTAAGAATTGAGGGAGGTGAAAGTTTTAAAGGTAAAAAAATAACATTCCACGACTCCTGCTATCTGGGTCGGGCTAATGACGTATACGAAGCTCCCCGACAAGTTTTACAAGCTTTGGATGCCGACCTGATCGAAATGAAACGTTGTCGTACCAAAGGACTATGCTGCGGCGCCGGGGGAGGTCAAATGTTTAAAGAACCGGAAACAGGCAAAAAAGATATCAATATCGAACGTATTGAAGAAGCCCTGGCCACTGGTGCCAGTACCGTAGCTGTGGCTTGTCCGTTTTGTATGGTAATGATGACCGACGGTTTGGAAAATAAAGAGAAAGAAAATTCCGTTAAAATTTATGACCTTGCAGAATTGGTAGCTAAGGCAGAAGGCTTATAATTTGCCGTATGCAAGAACTTAGTCACTAAGGCCGATGTTTGCCAAGTACATCAGTCCAAACACAAAATCGAATAATAAAATGTATATACCATTCAGTGATCTGGATTTTGAAGCCCGTGTATGGGTTTACCAGGGGAATAGAGACCTTACTGACGAAGAAAGCGGGATTCTCACCGAAACCCTTAAATCAGCATTGGATACATGGGAGGCACATGGCAAGCCCTTAACGGCCTCAGGAAAGGTATTTGAGCATCGTTTTGTGGTTATTGGTGTAGACGAACGTGATGAACTTCCAAGCGGTTGCTCCATCGATAAATCGGTGCATTGGTTACAGCAGATAGGAAGCCAGATGAATATCGACTTCTTTGATCGGTCGCTAGCCTATTTGGACGAAAATGACGCAGTGAAAACGATTCCCGTACCGAAAATAAAGGAAGCTGTAAACAATGAGACCATTCTCCCCTCAACCACGGTGTTTGACAATCAGGTGGCTACAAAGGCACAATGGATGACGCGCTGGAAAGTACCTGCTTCTAAAACCTGGCTTGCACGCTATTTCTCGGAACAGCCCAGCGCTTAACTTTGAAAGAAGGGCCTTGCTGTGTAGTTTTGTCTATACACTTAATTTATCCTGATGAAATTTTTTCAATCTCTAATTGCCTTCGGCTTACTCATTCTGGTATCGTCCTGCGACAACAGTGTTGTGTACAAAGCCCATGAAGACATGAAAGACGGCCTTTGGTATATTAAACACAAGCCCGAATTCAAGGTAAAGATTGAAGATACATTGAGTTTGTATAATGTGTACTACGTTTTCAGGAATGCACAGCAATACCCCTATTACAATCTATATCTAACCCGCCAGCTGACAGGCCCTGACGGAAAACTTATTTCCAATACGCTGGAAGAACTGTTTGTGAGTAACGAAGTTACCGGAAAACCTTTCGGAAAAGGTCTTGGCGACTTGTTCGACCACAAGGTACCGATCGCAAAAAACTACACATTTCCCAAGTCAGGCACGTATACATTTCAGCTGTCTCAGTCTATGCGGCAAAATCCATTGCCGTTTATATTGAGCGTAGGCATCAGTGTTGAAAAAGTACAGACGGAAAAGTAACCAATTACTTCCATTAGTTAGCAACTGCAGATGTATCTCCGGCAACAGTTGGCTTCTTTTTAGGTTTGTTTCTATATCGGCGGTATTTTTTCTTCTCGGCCAGTTTCTCTTCAAGTTCTCTGCGTTCTTCCCTTTTTTCTTCTGCAACCTCGTATCCAGGCTCACCCAACAGAAAGCCATATGGTTCTAAAACCGGAATTGAATCCATAACTACTTTAAGAATAGCCGTAAAGGGCAGCGCCAGAATTAGGCCCGACAGTCCCCACAATTCGCCACCTAATAACAAAGCAACAATTGCAGCAAGCGGGTTAACGCTAACCTTCGACCCTACAATATTGGGCGTGATAAAATTTCCTTCCAGAAACTGGACAAAGCTCATAACACCAATTACCCCAACGGCGTACAAGGGAGAATCCATAACCACCAAGCTCAAAAGAGCCGGCAAAATAGAACCTATCAAAATACCGATATAGGGAATCAACGTTAAAAAACCGGCTAAAAAGCCAAAGAAAATGGCATGCGGAATACCCATCAACAGCAAACCTACACTATTGAGTACACCAATAATCACAATGACTAGCAAGAGACCAGACAAATAATTTTGAATCACCTCGTATACCTTTTTCAAAAGCACATTTAACTCACCAGTAGGTACACCACTTGCAGCCTTGTACACAAACCGCCGGAAAAAGTCGCGGTAGAGCAAGAAAAAGAATATATACAGAGGTATCAACACAAAGGTAGAAATGGCCCCGGTAGTATTCACCAACGTTTTTACCAAAAAGGCCCTACCTTCACTAATCCCTTTAATAAGATATTTTTTAGCTTCGGCTAGTTGCTGGTTTTTAGTGAGATTTAAATAACGCTCACCCATCGTAAGCGTGTGATCGAGAATAGCCTCTGCTTTTTGAGTGATTTGAGGCAACTCTGCTGCGAAGCTTCCAATTTGCACGGATACTACATATACGAGTACAACAATTACTAACGAAAAGCCGGCTATACTAAGTAAAATAGCCACAATGCGTGAAACCTGTTTACGTTCTAACCAAACGCAAACAGGGTGCAACAAGATGGCTAAAAGCACAGAAAAC
>CALGRQ010000225.1 GCA_937880795.1 uncultured Dyadobacter sp.
TGCACCTGTCGCACCTGTTGTTGCTACGGAAGTAAAATCGGAAGAACTTTCTACTCCGGCAGAAAGTGGTGAATCCGAGCTTATTGAGGCACGTGGTGAGCAGTTGCGTGGTTTGAGAGTAATTGGTAAAATTGAACTACCCTCGGATAAATTCAAGAAAAAAGATCCGGTTGCGTCGAGCAGTGATACAGCAGCTGACAAAAAACGTCGTCGTAAGCGTAAACGCATCAGAGATGGTGTTGCGGCACCTGGTGACGCGCGCCCGGCTACACCTGCCGCTGGGGCTGGAACACCCGCAGCACCCGGAGCAAAACCAAAAGAAGCAAATGTACCGCCTGCTGGAAACAGAACTGGAAACAGACCTGCTTCCGGAGCCCCAGGAGCACCTTCAACATCAGGAGGATCTACTGGTTCAACAGGAGGTGGAAATAACGCTAAGGGTGGAGCTCGCGGATCTAACAATCGCCGCGGTGGAAAACGTGAAGAAGTTTCTGATAAAGAAGTTTCTGACAACATTCGTGCAACCATGGCCCGTATGGGTGGTGGTGGTAACAACGCCAAAGCAGGAGGAAGAGGAAGAGGATTACGCCGTCGTGACCGTGCCGATCAAAATGATCCAAACGCACATGAAGACGAAGAAACTAAGGTATTACGCGTTACAGAATTCGTTTCTGCCAATGACCTAGCGTCTTTGATGGACGTTACTGTTCAGGAAGTTATATCCGTTTGTATGAGCATGGGTATGTTTGTATCCATCAACCAAAGATTGGATGCAGAAGCCATTACATTCATCACTGACGAATTCGGTTTTGAAGTTGCCTTCATCTCCGCTGAAGAAGAAGTTCACAACGATGTTGTTGAGGAAGTAGATTCTGAAGAAAGCCTTATCGAAAGAGCTCCGATTGTTACGATCATGGGTCATGTCGATCACGGTAAAACTTCCTTACTCGATTACATCCGTAAAGAAAATGTTGCAAGTGGTGAGGCCGGTGGTATCACACAGCACATTGGAGCATATAGTGTAAAAACAAAAGTAGGCAAGCAGGTAACATTCCTGGATACGCCGGGTCACGAAGCCTTTACAGCGATGCGTGCCCGTGGTGCTAAAATTACGGACGTTGTAATTATTGTAATTGCTGCGGACGACAGCATCATGCCACAAACGCGCGAAGCAATTAACCACGCACAAGTTGCCGGTGTACCTATTGTTTTCGCATTCAGTAAAGTGGATAAGCCTGGTGCCAATACTGAGAAAATTAGAGAGGAACTTGCCAACATGAACCTCCTTGTTGAAGAATGGGGCGGTAAATACCAAACGCAAGAAATTTCTTCTAAAACAGGATTGGGTATAGACGAATTACTTGAAAAAGTACTCCTTGAAGCCGAACTTCTAGAATTAAAAGCAAATCCTAACCGTCGTGCAAACGGTACTGTTGTGGAAGCTTCTCTGGATAAAGGACGTGGATATGTTACAACCCTATTGGTTGAGACAGGTACACTAAAAGTAGGTGATGTAGTACTTGCAGGTGCGCACTTTGGTAAAGTTAAAGCCATGACCGATTACCTGGGAAGAAAGCTGAAAACAGCGGGTCCATCTATGCCGGTTCAGTTGCTTGGTTTAAATGGTGCACCACAGGCTGGTGATCGTTTCAATGTATTCGAAAATGAGCGTGATGCACGTGATATCGCCGTAAAACGTGAGCAAATTCAACGTGAGCAAACAATCAGAACCCGTAAGCACATTACTCTGGAGGAAATTGGTCGTCGTAAGGCTATTGGTAGCTTCCGTGAGCTTAACCTGATTGTTAAAGGTGACGTGGATGGTTCAGTTGAAGCCCTTTCTGATTCGTTGTTGCAACTTTCAACCTCTGAGGTACAAGTGAACATCATTCACAAAGGTGTAGGTCAGATCTCTGAATCTGATGTGAACCTTGCCATTGCATCGGATGCTATCGTGATTGGTTTCCAGGTTCGTCCGTCAGCTAATGCCAAGAAAATGGCTGAGCAAGATCAAATCGAAATTCGCCACTACTCTGTAATTTATAGTGCGATTGATGAGATTAAAGATGCCATGACAGGTATGCTTGCTCCTACGATCGAAGAGGTTATTACGGGTAATATCGAAATTCGTGAGGTGTTCAAAATTAGTAGAATCGGTACCATTGCGGGTTGCTATGTTACAGATGGCTTCGTAAAACGTAGCAACAAAATCCGTGTGATTCGTGACGGTATTGTGTTGTTGACTGGTGAAATCGACTCATTGAAACGTTACAAAGATGATGTTCAAGAAGTTAGAAATGGTTACGAGTGCGGTTTGAGTATCAAGAATTTCAATGATATTGAAGTTGGTGATATCATTGAAAGCTTCGAACTTAGAGAAGTTAAACGATCTCTATAAGCCAAGTCTTTTAAACATATATAGAAAAGCCCTGCTGATTGAATATTTCGGCAGGGCTTTTTTTATATCGCTAGGATGGCTTTAATTCCTTAAACATATACTTACATTTATACATTCTTAATGTATCACACTATGGACAAGCCCAAAACCATTTTCCTCGCAGATGATGATGCGGATGACCGCTATCTGATGAAAGAGGCCGCCAAAGTAGTGGATCCCAAAGTGGATATCGTAGAGGCAGACAATGGCATGGAGTTGTTGAAAAAAATAGAAAGTCCGACAACACCAGACCCGTCCCTGATTGTGGTAGATATGAACATGCCCGTGATGAATGGTCTGGAAACCATAGATGCAATTCGTGCAAATCCTGATTTGGACGATATTCCAACCGTTATGCTATCCACATCCAACGATCCCAAGCTTGCTACAAAAGCATTAAAATTGGGTGCGAATGAGGTGTTTGTCAAACCGCAAACATTCCAGGATCTTATAAACCTTCTTTTAAGAATCGTCCGTTGGTTTAGAAACTAACCTTACTTTCAATTCTTTCCTTCCATTTCAAAATTATATACCCTTCTGGAAGGTATACGGGAAAGTAAAATCAAGCCAAGAACAAATATCACAAGCAAGGCCAGAATACTATTTCTCATACTCCCTGTCCATTGCTCCACTGCACCATATATAAAGGTTCCGATTACTATCGCCAACTTCTCGGTGACATCATAAAAGCTAAAATAGGAAGCCGTATCTGTTGTGTTGGCCGGTAAAAGCTTTGAATAAGTTGCTCGGGACAAAGACTGCAAACCGCCCATTACCATACCTACCGTACAGGCCAGAATGTAGAACTCCATCGCCTGTGTAGTGTAGTAGGCCCCAGCGCATATACCAATCCATATGGCCACGCCAATCATGAGTGCATATATATTGCCAATTAAACCCGACAACCAGGCAAATACAAAGGAACCAACAATACCCACAATTTGAATTAACAGAACCGTTATAATGAGGCTCTGCGAAGGCAATTTGAGTTCGGTGGCACCAAATATCGTGGCGACATACATCACCGTCCTTAAACCCATTGTATAGATAAAAAACGAAACAAGAAACTTTGATAGATAAGGTTGCGTCTGCAACTCTTGATATACCTTTTGAAGTTCTCTGAAACCGTTGAAGAACCAATTGCCTCCTCTTTCTTTCTTTATACCACTACCCTCCGGTAAATACCGAAAAGGTATCTGCGCAAATGCAATCCACCATACTCCCACTGTAAAGAACGAAATACGAGCTGGTATACCCTTATCCTGAATACCATAAAAGGAAGGAAACAAAATCATGCTGAGGTTGAAAAGAAGAAGCAGAACGCTTCCAAAATATCCCATAGAAAAACCACGCGCACTAAATTTATCATAATTTTCCTCTGTGGCGATCTCGGGCAGGTACGAATCATAAAATACTATACTCCCACTCCATCCTACCAAACTAAGCCCAAAGATTAACAGTGAAAATATGAGCGTATCTTTCGTGAATAGGAACAAGAGCATGCAACTAATCGCCCCTGTATAGCAAAACAGTTTCATGAAGCTCTTCTTTCTACCCGTATAATCGGCAATGGCCGTACACAAGGGGATTAGTGCGGCGGTAAGCAGAAAGGAAATAGAAACTGTATAAGAAAACAGCACCGAGCTTTTTACCTGAAAACCGAAAAAGTCTATATCCGGAGTTCCTGAAATGCTGAGCGCAGTTGCACTAAAATAAACGGGAAAAATACTGGATACGATCACCAGTGCATGTACGGAATTGGCCCAGTCGTACATACACCATGCATTGATGATACGAGGATTGTTTTTTTGCATGAAACCTAAGTTGTCTCTAAATAAGGAAAGCGACAGATACTTTCTGTCGCTTTCTCAATTAATATGATATGATTAAATATGCAATCAAGGTCACTATTTAATAACGGGATCAAAAACCATTACCGTTTCTTGCTCCACACCTGAAATAGGCATTTTTCGGGTTAATTTCATTTTACTAACCGAAAGTTCGGCTAAGCCAAAGGTCCCTTTGAAGCCTGAAATATCAATATCCACGACTTTGCCATCTTCTTTCAAAAACCAGGTTCCACCGTTTACTACCTGAGAATCTCCAATACCACGAGCAAAAACTTTGTTTCCTGCCTGAAACTCGAAGTTCATAGACGGAAGCATGCGTGCGGTTATATCCCACTTATCAGCCGGAACGGATTTTCCTGCTAAGTCCGTAATTTCTTTTAACTTCCAGGGATATGTCACAAGTATTTTCTCCTTTTCCATTGGCACTGGTGTCCCATTGCTATCTTTGTCCTTACAAGACGCGAACAAAAACATTACCAACAATACGGGTATCCATGCAAATATTCTTTTCATTTTGTTGTTTTTAAATATTATTAAATGTGCCATTCAGCAAGTGAGTAAAGAACAAATTTATCCGAATCGTCCAGAAATGTTATTCACGCTGTTCATTGAGACTTCACAAAATTAACGAATTTGTTTCGTCAATCTTATTACCATATGACAAAAATGACTTTACAACACTATACCTATGGAATTTTACTATCGCTGTTTAGTCCCCTCCTTTCTCAGGGACAGGATTGTCAGCCTGCATACAAACTAACACCAGTCTCCGGCAACAACAACATCGAATGGCATAAATTTCCAGCGTTTTCTCTTCCATTTAAGCTGATATATAGTGGTCCGCGATTTGGAGATACTCAAGCCATGCCGCTCAAACATGGATTTAGCCATATTGCCAATTACAGTGGTAACGAACCAGGTTCTCTTCCGGTCAAAAATCGAGCCGTTCTCTGGTATGGTGTTGCCACCAATGCAGGCAACTTTCCGTGGGCCGACAATACCCTTCGCTCTCCATGGGGAAATGATACCACCGCATATAGAAATTACTGGGATGCCTATGCCAGTACCGTCCAAGCCGATATTGTCTCATTGGATATCGAGCGCTTTCAAAGAGAAGATCGAGATATTCTCGCTCTCAAATCCAACAACCAGATACCGCAGCAATATAGGAATCTGTCGGATGCAGCATTTTTATCTACCTATAAGCGCGACATGCGTTGGTGGCACACCGAACCTATAAACCGATTGAGACGCAAAATTGGTAACGGTGCGCTCATAACATCATATAGCGATGTCCCAGTCAGGAATACGTGGTTAAATATCGAGTCTAATTCCTGGCAAAACTGGACAACAGACCTAGCCAGAACCCATTACCTGACACAGGATAATTCAGGAAAAGTTGGGGGTAGCTATTACGATGCCATGGACGCTTTGGCACCGTCGCCCTATTATTACTATGGATTTGATAACCCGTTCGGTAAGGATTATCTTTCTTACCTACTCTTCCATATAGAAGTAAACCGTGCATGGAGCGACAAACCCATCATACCCTTTGTATGGTTACGTGTCCATGACAGCTACGACAAGAATACACCGTTCATCACGCCATTTATGGCTGAGGCAACAGCCATTTTCCCATTTTTCTCCGGCGCAGCGGGCTTATGGATCTGGGAAAATCCGTTTTTCCCGGGAAACAGGCAGGAAAACTATGCCGCTTACGAACATTTTATATATGGTTTGTATCGTTTGTCTGAATTTAAAGACATGTTCGAAGGCCAACATGAATTGGTGATACCCACATCTGCCAGGGATAACATGACACAAAAAGGTGCCCTTTGGCGGGGTGTCGTAAAAGGAAATTATATTGTAGTAGCTGCACATAATCCTTACGCAGGAGACAACGAAGAAACCATCGTAAACCTATACCATGGAAAATGGAACCGTCCGGTAACGCTGAAAGGAAAGGAGATATTGCTTTGCAAATTTGACCTTAACGACACCATCAGCGGTACAGAAGCTTATGTGGCGGAGCTGAATGTATATCCAAACCCTACAACCGACCATTTAATGATTAAGATGGTTGGAATGAACGGAATGACTGATATTACTTTTTCTCTTCTGAATCAAAAAGGGCAAATCGTATCAACCAAAAATATCAAATCATTTGCGGGTGAATCCGTTGAAACAATTCCACTGCCCAAAATGGCCGCAGGAATTTATACTGCTAAGTTTACTAGTAAAAGTACTGTCATTACCAAGAAGGTATTGATCCAACAATAATTACAACCCATCTTTATTAACCTATTTGTAAAGTCCATGAACCGTCTAAGCTTAGAAACCAGCCCATACCTTCTTCAACATGCTCATAATCCGGTAGACTGGTATCCATGGGGACAAGAGGCATTGGAAAAAGCCAGGATAGAAAATAAACCAATATTGGTCAGTATTGGCTATTCGGCTTGTCACTGGTGCCATGTAATGGAACGAGAATGCTTTGAAAAGGAAGATATAGCAGCGGTAATGAACCAGTATTTTATCTGCATTAAGGTGGATCGCGAGGAACGTCCTGATGTAGATGCGGTATATATGGATGCAGTTCAGGCCATGGGAGTACGAGGCGGCTGGCCCTTAAATGTTTTTCTGCTGCCCGACGCGAAACCATTTTATGGGGTAACCTATCTCCCACCACAAAATTGGGTACAACTCCTAAAAAGCATTGACAACGCCTATCAGAACCACTATGATGAGTTAGCCGGTTCAGCGGAAGGGTTTGTAAAAAATATGACCCAGTCAGAAGCTGAAAAATATGGTTTGGTACCCTCAAACAATCCTTATACCATCGATTCCGTTGATTTGATGTTTGAACAACTCAAAAAGAATTTCGATACGGTCAAAGGTGGAATGGATCGAGCGCCAAAGTTCCCAATGCCATCTATATATAACTTTCTACTGCGCTACTACGATCTCACCCTCAACCCTGAGGCATTGGCTCAGATTGAATTGACCCTCAACCGAATTGCGCTTGGGGGGATTTATGACCATGTAGGCGGCGGTTGGACTCGTTATTCCGTTGATGAAGATTGGTTCATACCACACTTTGAAAAAATGCTATATGACAATGCCCAATTGCTGAGCGTATATTCAGAAGCATATGCACTCACAAGCAAGGAGCTATATGCACAGCGCCTGAGACAAACCATCAATTGGCTGGAAAAGGAAATGCTGAGCCCCGAAGGTAGCTTTTACGCCGCGCTAGATGCCGACAGTGAAGGTGTTGAGGGTAAATTTTACATATGGACAAGAGAAGAGCTGGAAATCACATTGGGCGAGGATTTTGCCTGGTTCAAGAAGATATATAATATCAGTGAAAGAGGAAACTGGGAACATGGTTATAATCATTTGCACCTCACGAATTATGTAGAGCAAACTGCCAAAGTTCTGGGCATAAATGATGATCAGTTTCTTACAAATTATGATCGGGCGATTCAGAAATTACTCGAAAAGAGAGCGGATAAGATAAAACCCGGGCTGGATGATAAAATACTGGCTTCATGGAATGGTTTGCTTATAAAGGGCCTAACTGACGCCTACCGAGCCTTGGGCGATGAGGCTATACGTGCCATGGCGATTACGTGCGGTGAATTTATTTTTGAAAAAATGACGGTCAATGGACAGTTAAAACATAGCTTTAAAAACGATAAAGCGACAATAACTGCCTTTTTGGAAGACTACGCTGCTGTCATCGAAGGTTACCTCGGTTTATACCAGATCACCTTTAACGAAAGTTGGGTAGTTCGCGCACAACAACTTACGGATTATACCATCTCAAACTTCTATGATCCAACTGATGGATACTTTTATTTCACGGATGGTGAGGGAGAATCACTGGTGGCGCGTAAAAAAGAGTTATTTGATAATGTTATCCCCGCCTCCAATTCCATCATGGCGACCAATTTGTATACCCTGGGAAAAATATTGGATCAAGAAGAATACACAAGTATCTCGAACAAGATGCTTTCCCAAATGGATAAAATATTAAAAACAGATGTGCAATGGGTGACCAATTGGGGAGCACTTTATTGCCAAAGAGCTTCCCCTACTGCTGAGATTGTGATTGTAGGACAAAATGCGGAAGAACTACGCAAAGATCTCGACCGCTTCTTTATCCCGAATAAAATTGTCCTAGGCACTACTACAACATCAAACTTGCCTCTATTGCAGCAAAAAACCGACCGTAACGGACAGGCATTGATCTATGTATGCTTTGATAAAACGTGTCAACTTCCTGTTCCAAGTGTTGAACAAGCATTGGAACAGTTGGTAGCTATTTAAAATCCGGATCAGTGTAAGTCCGGATTTTAAATATAAATCAGTGAGTCAGGTTATATCGGCCTGACTCTATTTTTTACTCAACCGGTCAGCAGCCGCTTTCAACAAGGCATCATCTTCCGTTACTCTTTTATTAGCCTTTGCGGCTTCGTAGTAAACGCTCATAGGATATTTCCCTTCGAAACTGGGATCTATTTCAACCATTGGCACCTTTAACCTGGCATGCTTAATACTTTCCAGGTGATTGAGTGATACATAACTTAACTCCACATTTCCCTGCCCCAAATCACATACACCATAAGCTATGTTATTGGTAGAATCCAACTCAGACAATAGCCAAATTGCTTTGCCATATTTAGAATGAAGTTTAACAACGGGTTCATGATCCTTCCCAAGGTCGTTCTGTACTTCCATGGCGTTGTGGATCATAATTTCTGTAATATTATCAGGAATCATATTCGACATGGTGCAAAGATACTGGATTTGCCCATTTTAACGCCTATTGCGCATGAAGCTTTTTCCGAACCTTGCTCAGAAACTCTGGTGAGAAACCTAAATATGATGCGATGTAATGCTGGGCTACACGCTGGGGAATTTCAGGATAACGATTTAAAAAATCCAGATACTTCTCTACGGCTGTGGTTGAAATTGTCCTAAAAAGTCGTTCCTGCATCTGCGCTAAATTGCGTTGTACCATCAAGCGAAACATCCGCTCAAATCCGGGTACGGTCCGCAACAAATCTTCCTTCGTTTCAGGTGTTAACACCAAAAGTTCACAGTCTTCCAGGGTCTCAATATATACCATGCTGGGCGTTTGTGCGTGAAAACTGGTTATATCACTTACCCACCAATCTTCTATGGCAAACTGCAGGGTAACTTCCGCACCTGACTGATCTACGTGGTATGTCCTAATACAACCTTTCAAGATAAAAGCTTCAAATTTGCATACCTCTCCCTCCAATAGAAGAAAGGTTTTCTTTTTGTACTTTTTATATTGTAATACGGAATCCAAGTATTCCAGATCCGAATCCGTAAATGGCAAGCATCTTCTCGCATAAGCGTTGATTGTCTCAAACATAATCAGGCAATTTTTGACATTTACTGATTTATAAAAAATCCTCCTGCAAAATGATGCAGAAGGACATTATTCAATCCGATAAAGGTAATGGATATGACCAAGCTTATCAACCGGCTATTCGCGGCTTCCCAAAATAACTTTATTAACCAATTCTATTTCCTCCGCCGATATTGTATGTGGTCGACCCGGGTAAATTTCAGAAATCACTTGGGCATTCAATCGTTCTAATATTGCAATACTCTCTTGCACCCTACTAACCGGCACGTGCGGATCAGGATCACCGGTAGAAATGAATATAGGCGTACGCCCAAAATCACCAGAATATAAGTTCGTATCGAGTGTTTGCCCGATCAACCCTCCTGTTAATGCAACTACTCCTCCGTAACGCCGTGCATGGCGGGCCGTGTACTCAAGCGTAAGGCACGCACCCTGTGAGAATCCAGCGAAGAATATTTGCTCCGATCCCATTCCTGACTTTTGGACCTCCTGCACCAGGCTGTCCACGATTTCTAAGGCAGAATCCAGGGCAGGTTGATTTTGATCAACCGGTGCCATAAAACTATAAGGATACCAACTATTATTGGTAGCCTCGGGTGCTAAAATTGCCACATCCTCCAAGTCCAAATACCTTTTCAAGGATATAATATCACGTGGGGCCGCTCCTCTCCCATGGAGCATGATGATAGCTCTTTTAGCTACCGACAAATCCGGACCGCTGGTTGTTATATTTTTGGTATGTTTATACATCTCTATAATCGCTTATCGTTAAACTTGGAAAATTAACAGGCTCGTCTCACCGAGCCTGTTAACGTTTCACTAGACCAATGCAGGCAATACTCTTTCGATTTGTGCTCTGCTGGATTCGTATTGCGCAGGCAGCATCAGTCCTGTACCTAGTTGGTCGATGGATTCATCTACCCCAAATCCAGGATTGTCACTCGCCAACTCAAATAAAACACCACCTGGCTCACGGAAATAGAGAGAATAAAAATAGTTCCTATCTATTTTATCAGTGATCTGATAACCCGCTTCTACGATTTTTCTACGGAACTGCATCAGAATGTCATCGTTAGCCACCCGAAACGCCACATGATGTACAGAACCACCCGCCACATGTCCGGCACGCTCTCCTGGTGCCTCCACGAGATCTACTATGGCAGCAGTATCTACTGCATCTGTTATAAATCTGAAACGATTCACATGTTGTTCAACCAGCTTATAGCCAAAGATATCAGTCAAAATTTTAGCTGTTTCTTCAATTTTGTTGCTGGTAATTGTGATATGATGAAATCCTCTGGTTGCATTTTCGGCGCTGACTTCAGCGGTTTCCCATGGCTTTCTAGCGTCGGCGACTTTTGGAACCGTTAATTCGATTTTCAAGCCATCTGGATCTAAAAAGGTAAGGTATTGCTCCCCAAACTTTTCAGATACTTTATTGTAAACCACTTTGTTGTCATGAAATCTTTTGGTCCAGAAATCAAGACTACCTTCCGGCACCGAATAACCAATTTCAGTTACTTGACGCGTTCCTCTCCTTCCGGCAGGAATTTGATCCCCCCAAGGAAAAAAAGTTAGAATCGTACCAGGTGTACCCGTCTCATCACCATAATAAAAATGGTAGGTATTCGGATCGTCAAAGTTGACCGTTTTTTTGACCATTCTTAATCCCAAGATACGAGTATAGAAATCGTAATTTCTTTTAGGATCGCCTGCTATTGCAGTAATGTGGTGAATTCCGTTTATTCTATTTTCCATTGTCTGATCTATTTAGCTGTTGTTCAATTTTAATGATACAAAAATACGGCCATGCCAAGACCCAAAACATTGAACTAGGACAAGAAAACACTCAGATCGAAAAGTATATTTGATTTTTCCAACTAGTACCATTGCATTCACCTGGTTACTTATAATATATATTGTATCCTTGTGTTTATCGTCTCAGAACAAGTTATGCTATCATTGATTTATCAAGAGTTTTCAACGGTATGATTCATTGATGGAATGAAATTCATAAATAACTGTTTACTTATATATAGCACTTATTATTTCAAGAAATGAATTGGATTACTCTTACCACGAACGAACAAGTTAAAACCATCTCTGAATCGGAAGGTTTCTCAATTATATACAAACACAGTCCACGCTGTATGACAAGCCTAATGGCTTACCGCCAATTGAAAGGTGAGGTTTTGGCCGAATCGGACAACGACACTCCTCTATATATTGTTGATGTAATAGCCAATAGAAGTGAATCTCAACAGATTGCGCATACATTTTCTGTTGAACACGAATCACCGCAATTATTGGTTGTTAAAAATGGTCAAAGCGTTTATGATGCCTCACACGAGGATGTTTCATTAAGAAGAGCACTGGAACATATTCACTAAATAAAGTACATAGCGGGTTTAGAAAAATATTATTGGATATTTTCCATCAATATGGATATATTCCATATATTTGAATAAACTCGAAACTATGATTCAGGAACTCAACTATATCATTGTGTCACGCGAAATGGTATGGCAATGGTATTATGATACGTTGCATGGAAAGCATTTCAGGGAGCTCATTGGGCCGCAAGCAACACAATTTATTAACAAAATCGAAAGTGGCGAGGATGTATATATTGAAGACATCCTGCCACTTCCTACATTGACCCATCGGTAATTCATTTACCGTATTCTACTTCAAGCTTTTCTATTTTCGGGCAGCGGAATATAACCCGATTCGCCATCAATTTTTGGAAATTTTTGGTTTTGCCAATCTTGTTTAGCCTTTTCGAGCATTTCAGGTTTGGTCGCTACGAAATTCCAATATATCAACCGCTCCTCAGGAAAAGTCTCCCCACCAAACAGGTAGATCGTTGTATTCTCTTCCATCACAAATTCGCAAAGCTGGCTATTTTTGGCGACAAGAATTCGTTTCTCTTCGTGTACATTCCCTTCCGTTTCCACACTTCCCTCTAAAATATACATCCCCGATTCGCCAAAAAGATATTGCCCTATCCTAACCGATGTACGCTTTTTACTTTTGATTTCAATAAGATATAACGGACTATGAACGGGAACTGGCGACTTCCTGCCAAAAGCTTCTCCGGCAATGAGTTTATACGCCAAGCCATTATCTTCCCATTCCGGTATATCCTGTGCCTCTACATGGAAAAACGAGGGTTCGGACTGTTCCAATTCCTGGGGAAGGGCTACCCAAATTTGTAATCCGTGCAGTCGTTTATCGGTTTCACGTAAACGCTCCGGAGTACGTTCCGAATGCACGATGCCCTTTCCTGCCGTCATCCAGTTAACTTGCCCTGGAAGTATTTCTAAACTATTTCCCAGGGAATCTCTATGCATAATGGCTCCTTCAAACAAATAAGTTAAAGTCGAAAGTCCTATATGAGGATGGGGCCCCACATCGAAATTTTCGTAATCTTTGAGTTCTGCCGGTCCCATGTGGTCAATAAATATAAATGGACCAACCATTCTTTTGTTCCGAAAGGGTAGCAACCTACCCACCAGAAAATTGCCTATATCGGCCGGACGTTCTTCTATAATGATGTTGATATTAGACATAATATACTACGATCTTGTCTGCTGTACTTTGTAAATAACCCCCTAAGTGCGTGGCAAGTAGCCAACAACCACCCGACTACAAATTCAAATAGTGATGATTAAATTTAATTAAAACCATTGAATATTGGATGTCAGCCCGATATTTTAAATCTATGGAATGATTTTTGTTCAATTTTGTCTTGTCTTGCTCGTTAATTTTCCTGCACGACCGCTTTTTCATACATTTGCCTGACCGCACACGGATTATAAACCATGGAAACGTCCTCTAAAAATGAGAAAATCTGACCATTTTACCGGAACTCCCTTGATTTTATTCTGGTTGTAAACTACCGGTTACGATGTATACTAAAAAACGAAACACCATAGAAACAGCTACTGTTAAGTCGTTTTTAAGGTGCTGCCGGTAGAGGACAAAGATATATAATAGGAAAGATAACCATAAAGTATATAATCAACGGTTACACATTGAATCACTTGCCAATTAAAAATTAATGAGCTCACAAGAAAAGGTATTTACCAAAAGACTAGACTCAGCCTTCCTGGCGGTGTATAACGGCTACGTATTCTTTCTGCGTTTTTTCCGTGAAGCATTCAGAGGACGGATGGAATTTCCAGAATTGGTAAAACAATGTTACGCGATCGGTTATAAGGCTTTATTACTAATTAGTCTCACCGGTTTCATTACCGGAATGGTTTTCACCAAGCAATCACGCCCCTCTCTTGCTGAATTTGGTGCAACCTCCTGGCTCCCTTCTTTGGTATCGATTGCGATCGTTAGAGCTCTTGCAGCATTGGTTACTGCCCTAATTTGTTCAGGTAAGGTAGGTTCAAGTATCGGTGCTGAATTAGGATCGATGCGTGTTACCGAACAGATCGATGCGATGGAGGTATCGGCCGTTAATCCATTTAAGTTTTTGGTAGTGACACGGGTTTTGGCTTGTACCATTACCATTCCTATATTAATGTTCTATTGTACCTTGGTGAGTTTATTGGGTGCATTTTTGAACGTTACCCTCAACGAAGGAACAAGTTTTATAGCATTTTTT
>CALGRQ010000226.1 GCA_937880795.1 uncultured Dyadobacter sp.
GTTTTAATACCATATCCACACGTATTGATGCCGTGATACTTCATCACGGCATCAATACGTGTGGATATGGTATTAAAACGTGCTTGTAGCAACGAATTATCCGCATCAATCATTTCTGTGATCAGTGCTAGCTGATTAAGGTATTTCATCCGCACAATCCGGTAGTTTTCCGTAGCCTGCCACACGGCTTTTTCAGTTACCGGTATTTTATCCTGAATATCCTGAAACTGCATGTACTGCTTAAATACCCGATCGGATACCCGGTCCTGAGTCATTTTGGTATTTACCTTTTCCATCGCCACCTGCTGATGGACAATATGCATTTTGGTTTTATTTTTATACAGGTTTGATATACTAAACGTAGCTTCTATACCCACCTGACCTAAGGTATATAGATATGGATTAGGCGGAAAAAACATATAGTTGGGGTAATTAAATGCATACTTGGCAAAGAAGTTAAATTTGGGATAGTAGTTGCTCTTAATAATGCGCTGCTGTGTTTCCAGAATTTTTTCCTGCTGATGTGCCATCCTTATTTCATCTTTTTGGGCCGCCGCTTCCATATACATCATATGTCCCACATTCGGGAGTGGAATGTTTAAAACACCGACCGTATCCAGCTCCAATTGCTCCTCCTCAGGAATTTGAAGGATGGTTTGAAAATCATGAAGGGCAATAGCGGTATTACGTTCGTTGGTCATGAGAGACAACTGCATATCCGACAGCTGTAATTCGGCACGAAGCACCTCGTTTTTAGTAACCGTCCCATGTGCTTTAAAGGCTTTCACCTCTTTGAGCCTGTCTTCCTCTTCCTTAATCTTTTCTTTGATCAACTTTTGGAGTTCCATCATTTTATAGATCCCCAAAAAAGTGGCCACCACTTCAATCTTTACATCATTAACCGTCTTTTCTACTTTTAAGGATGCTAAATCATTTTTTTGACGGGCTTTCAGAATGCTGTTCTTAATCAAGCCACTCGTGTATATGGGCATTTTAGTGGATCCGGTTACATCGGCAATCACCGGAATTGTTTCCGTAACAACCTTGTCACCTAACCCGTGTCGAAACTCCGTCAAATCCGTAATACGCGAATAGGCCGCATGGAAATCGATCTCCGGTAATCTCAGCTCCTGAACTTCCTTAATATCCTCTTCTGCGAGGTGTTTTTCAATCCTTGATTTTTGAACAGACTGATTTTTTACCTCCGAGAGCTTCAAGGCATCGTTCAAAGAAAGCTTCACCACATGCTGTCCGTATGTTTCCCGGATTCCTACACAGGAAAAACAGGCCAGCAGCAGCGTAAAATGAAGCTTTTTTAGCGTGTGGCCATTTTGTATTTTATTAATACAAAATTTAGCAGGAACACTTTTTAGTGTCATTTAAATAGGACTATAAGAGTTTTTGTAAATCATAAACAAAGGTGCGACCTTTGTATCTAGTTTGATTATCTATATAGGTCAAACATTTATTCATTTACGCCATGCCTACTACTAGCGATCACTATTATCTGACTGAGGTTGATAAAAGGCCGGATACCATTTATTGTATGCACGACCGAATGGGTGAAAATGACATAGCATCACATGCCCATAATAAGGGACAGTTCCTGTATACTGAGGGAGGTGTGGTGCACGTGGTGACCGAGAAAAAAACTTTCTTTTTGCCTGCACGGCATTACATGTGGATCCCTCCACATGTCGAACACAGCATTCATCCAAGCTCTCCGGATGTGACCATGCGCAATCTCTACTTTCCTGTGGAGGAAGCAGAAGTTCCATTTTATTCGGAAACCGGTATTTATCCGGTGAATGATTTGCTGCTACAAATGATCATCTTCACCAACCGATGGAGTGGGGATATTGATGTAAAAGATAAGAGTTCTTATTATTTTGCCCTTGCGCTGAAATCCATATTACCGGAGGTAAGTATTTATAAGCTGCCATTGGCACTACCCTACGCCAAAGACAAACGACTCGATAAGATCATCCGCTTCATGGGTGAGAACCTCCAAGAGACCATAATCCTGCCCGACCTGTCGCACCAGTTTGGGTTCAGCGAACGAAGTTTGTCCCGATTATTCCACAACGACCTCGGTATGTCCTTTAATCAGTACCTCACCATACAGCGCATGATGATGGCCCTTCAATTGTTATTGGAAGACGACATGTCAGTAAAAGAAGTGGCAGCACAAGTCGGCTATAACAGTGTTCCTACCTTTAGTACCACCTTCAATAAAGTTACAGGTATCCGTCCTTCTGAATATGTAAAGATGAAAAGTGGCGTGCTGGGTAATGGCTACGATATGGCATAACTTTTTAATCTTACGTAATGGCCAAACCCAATACGCATTGGGAACATATATGTAGTACGACGCTACATGATGTATCGCCGTGAGATACCATTTTTTCAAATCTGACAAATCTGACTTAAGAAGTTTTGGTCTTGAAACGGGAAAACTATACACAAAAGTAACTCGCCGCTGAAAGTGAGTAAACCGTTGGGATTGATAACTGCATATCGGATAGCTGATTATGAAAATAATTGAATGAATATCATTTAGAATTGTAATCAATTTGGACCAGTGTCGGAAATGAATATGTTTTTGTCTTAAAATGATATTTATGCTAGCAATAAAGTATCCAAATTTGTCATAAAAAAACGAATAATTAATTGCACTAATAGTTAAGCAATTGACTTATACCACTTTTCCTCAGAATCAATATGCTAAATCAAGATAGAATTCTCAATCCTTCATTCAACAAACTAATCATAACCGCAGAGCAGGCCGTGTCTCATTTCGAGACCGGCATGGCGGTTGCCTCAAGCGGGTTCACCAAAGCAGGCGACAGCAAGGCTGTATTAAACGCGCTTGCCGAAAGGTCCAAAAATGATCCTTTACAAATTACATTGGTAACGGGAGCATCTTTGGGACATGGAACGGATGGGATCCTAGCCGAATCGGGTGCCCTAAAAATGAGATTCCCTTTTCAGGTAGACCCAGTGATGCGTAAGAGCATTAATAATGGAAAAGTACCTTTTATTGACCAGCACCTGGGCGAAACGGCGGAGTTGCTCAAAAACAAAAATTTCCCGGATCTGGATATTGCCATCATTGAAGCAGTTTGTATTCAAGAAGATGGTAGCATTATACCTACCACCTCCGTTGGGAACTCAGCCATTTTTGCCAAACTGGCTAAGAAAATCATCATCGAGATCAATACGGCTGTGCCTTTGAGTGTAGCAGGCGTACACGATGTATTCCTGACAGGCGAGTATCCCAACCACTCCGTAATTCCTATCTCGCATGCCAGTACGCGTATCGGTGAGAGCGCTATTAAAATTGATACGGATAAAGTAATTGGTATCGTATTTACCGAAATTCAGGATAGTCCGGCAGAAATCGTTCCACCAGATGCAGCTACCATTGCTATTGCCGGTCATTTGCTTAAATTCTTCAATAAGGAAGTAGAATCGGGCAAGCTTACCAAATCACTTCTTCCGCTACAAGCCGGAATTGGAAAAGTTGCCAACGCCGTTTTGCAAGGCTTTGTCGATAGCGACTTCGAAAACCTGACCATGTATTCGGAAGTTTTACAAGACAGCACTTTCGATCTGTTTGATTCGGGCAAATTGCTATATGCTTCCGGGTCATCAATCACCGTATCGAGCGGTTATTATGATAAGATTTTCGGAGATTTTGAAAAGTATAAAGATAAGATCATCATCCGTCCACAAGATATCACCAATGCCGGCGAAGTCATCCGTCGCTTGGGTGTTATTGCCATCAATACAGCCATTGAATGTGATATATATGGAAACGTAAATTCGTCACATATTGGTGGTACGCATATGATGAACGGAATTGGTGGCTCGGGAGACTTTGCCAGAAACAGTTATCTGAGCATTTTTGTGACCCAAGCCGCAGGAAAAGGCGAAACCATTTCAAGAATTGTACCGATGGTTTCTCATACCGACCATACCGAACACGATGTGGATGTGATTGTAACGGACCAGGGACTAGCCGATTTACGTGGCCTATCTCCACGCCAACGCGCTTTGGTAGTTATTGAAAACTGTGCTCATCCCGATTATCGCGAAGAGTTGCTGGACTATTTTACCAGAGCCTGCGAAACCCGCGGTGGTCAAACACCTCATATGTTGGAAGAAGCGTTCAGCTGGCATACCACCCTTCGGGAAACAGGCACAATGAAAAAGAAAAAAGCAGAAGCACCTGAATTGGTTTAGTCAAAGCGAAAGTTAAAATCCTCAATCCTAAGGCGGGTTGAGGATTTTTTTGTTTAAAAGTATATGGTGACAATATGGTTACGCGGCGCCGTCGATAATGTTCAGGAAGAAATGTAATAGATTTAATTTTTTAAATTAAATCTATATTATTTTGTACTATTGAAGTATAATTAAAAAAACAGAAACTATGAAAAAGATGCATACTCTCCTGGCTTTCAGTTTCTTTATTTCAGCCGAATTCTATGCGCAAACCGTCAAGCCCGAAATTAGAGGCAATAAACAAATGGTGACCGTAAACAGGCCTGTCGCTGCGTTTTCCCACATAAGGGTGATTGGCTTAGACGCTATCATAGAAAAAGATGTTTCCAAAGATTTACAAATTACTGCAGAGTCAAATATTACCGAATTCGTCAAATCCGAGATGAGTGGAGATACACTGGTTTTGAGCATGGATACACGTATGCAATTACGAGATATTGCCCTCCCCTCCGTCCGAATCCCTTATCAGCATATCGAAAGCATTTTAGCAAGTGTATCCAATATAAAACTAGCCTCCCCTATTACTTCCGATGCTTTATTACTCAAACTCCAGATCAGTTCGTCCATAGAAGGAGAAATCCATACAAAACATTTAGATCTGAAATTACTAAGTAGTACAGCTAAAATTACCGGCACTTCAACTGACTCCCAAGTATCTCTACGAACAAAATCTCTATTCAATGGAAAGAATCTCGTAGCAGAAAAAATGTCCATTAACGAAGAAACACTAAGCTTAGCAGAAGTCCATGTCAATGATCTTTTAACGGCTACCTTGATCGCGGATAGTAAAATTTCAAACGTGGGAAGTGCTACACCAACCATAACTCAGGGTACCCCAGATCAATTGACCTTCTCCTTTCCTAAACTAAAAAATGGAGTACCAGACATGAGCGAGTTTTTTTAAACCATGTGCTATAAGAATTAACCAAGCTATTTCTTCTAATTTAGTAGCAAATAACTGTTTCTAATGAACAATTCATTTGCTACTTATCTAAAAAACAATGCTAAAATGACCGACCAACAGCTTGAACAGTTGGAAGGTGCTATCGTCAAGAAAACATTTCAAAAAGGGCAGTTTCTATCACAAAAGGATTCTATTTGTAAACATGCCTTTTTTGTAGAAAGCGGGCTTGTTCGTCTATATACTATAGACAGCAACGGAAAGGAGCATGTGATACAATTTGCTCCCGAAAACTGGTTTACAGGAGATCGTAGCAGCGTTTATTTCAACGAGATTTCGGAGTACTATATCGACGCTATCGAGGACACAACCGTGGTATTACTCGATGCCAATTTCAACAATAGGGCCATAGAAATCAGTCCAGAGTTCAGAATCTATAATGAAAAGCTGTTACAGAACCACATCCGTCATTTACAAAAACGGATTAGTATGCTTATAGGCGCCAGTGCCGAAGAACGTTATCTGGATTTTATCGATTTGTATCCAGACCTGACCTTGCGTGTTCCGCAATGGATGATTGCCTCATTCCTGGGTATTACACCTGAAAGTTTGAGCCGCGTTCGCAAAGAACTTGCCCGCAGAAATTTTAGGCCGTAAAGTTCACTTCTTAACATACATCAATGCCGACGGCGATAGAGCGCTATACCTTTGTAGCATCATTTAAAAATCGAAGTTATGGCAACCAAGAAGATAGAAATCGTAGTACCTCCACGAGAACCACACTTTGTTGGAGATGGATTCAGAGTTCATAATTATATTCCCAGCGCATACCGTTTGGATATGAAAAGAATGGATCCGTTTATCATGCTGGACTATAATTCAAAATTTTATTTTCCACCAACAGAAAAACCAAGAGGCGTTGGGGTGCATCCGCATAGAGGATTTGAAACGGTTACCATTGCTTACCAGGGTAAAGTGGAACACCACGACAGCAGTGGCGGTGGTGGTGTAATTGGAGAAGGTGATGTACAGTGGATGACTGCCGCTTCTGGTGTTTTGCACAAAGAGTTTCATGAAGAGAATTTCAGCAAAGAAGGCGGTGATTTCCAAATGGTTCAACTTTGGGTGAACCTACCGGCAAAAGATAAAATGTCGAAACCAAAATATCAGGGTATAGCCAATGCGCAAATTGCCAAAGTTCAACTGCCCGACAACGGTGGAGAAATTGAGGTTATAGCTGGCCAGTATAAGGATACGCAAGGTTCGGCTTCGACATTCACACCATTGCACTTGCAAAATGCAAGATTGAATAAAGGAGGTAAAGCATCGTTTTCTTTACCTGCAACTTTTAACACCGCTTTATTGGTGATTGAAGGTAGTGTGAAAGTAAATGGTGCAGAAACAGTTGCCACTAATCATTTCGTTCTATTCGAAAATGAAGGCACCGACTTTGATATAGAAGCATTGGAAAACGCCGTAGTACTGATACTCAGTGGGGAGCCTATTAATGAACCGATTGTGGCACAGGGGCCATTCGTAATGAATACCAGAGCGGAGATCACGCAAGCGATCCATGATTACAATACGGGTAAATTTGGATATCTGGAAGATTAAAAAATGGCCTAATATTATATCGAGGCATCGGACAGTATTAATTCTGTTGGATGCCTCGCTTTTGGTTATTTAGGTGAACATGAAGGTATAACAACTCCCTCATTTTAGTATATCACCAGATCTAAAACACGATTTTAGATGGCCATAAACTTACATAGCCACTATGCCTCCCGTGCTGGGAAACTCAATTTCCTGCTCAAATTTTCTGATAATCTGTTCTAGTTGCTTTTCCGATTTATCCTGTGAGTTAATCGATTTTTCATAGACGAACTCCTCTCCATTTTTCATAAATTGGTATTTGAGGTGCACTTCTTGCCTATTGGAATCATATTTCCTCTCCTTTGAATACGGAACCTTCCGAAGTTCCTGAACCTGATTTTCCGTTGCTACCGTTACATCTTCATCATCTGTTCTACCATAGACATTTTGCGCTTGAATCTCAGGAACCACCGGAGAAGCAGGTAACATTGGCACCTTTACATCACCGATACCCAGCGAATCCATAACGCGCCGGGCTAAGGCTTCCCGATCCGATTTACTAAGTCCGGTTACATCAAAAGATCGGCTATAATCCACTTCTTTTCCTTCAATGTTTCCTTTTACACGAATCTCCAAATTACGACCATTATCGTCGATACTACGACTCAGCTGCGTTTTTTGCTGGCCCAAGCTCCAAGTAGAAACAGCTGCTAATATTATGGTTAAAGCAATCCTTTTCATGGCTAATATTATTATTTCCAACTTTTTAACATCACGTAAAATTCCGTTAATACCCAGCAGGAACTATATATGCACCTTCTCCGTCACAATTTTCCCATCGAACAAATTCACAATACGATGTGCAAAACCCGCATCATAGGGTGAGTGAGTTACCATCAGAATGGTCGTGCCTGCATTGTTCAACTGGCTTAGCAAATTCATCACTTCCTCCCCGTTCTTAGAATCGAGGTTACCGGTTGGCTCATCTGCCAGAATTGTTTTGGGATTAGCCACTACCGCGCGGGCAATGGCCGTACGCTGCTGTTGTCCTCCCGATAGCTGTTGTGGAAAGTGATTGCGCCGGTGCATCATATTCATGCGCGTTAGTGCTGCTTCCACCTTCTCCTTCCGTTCGCTGGG
>CALGRQ010000227.1 GCA_937880795.1 uncultured Dyadobacter sp.
ATACTGGTTTTGCTATACGGGCTTACTTTACTCGTACCCGACTACCCTCGTACCATAGTTACGGCCATCGGAGCTCTTGGAGTACGCTCTGCATGTATTGCTTTGTTGTTTGGCATTGCTGTTATCAAATTCAATGTATCGGTGGAAATAAATGGATTGTTTACTGCTTTTAAATCTAAATGGTTAAGTAAAACTTAACCCGGGTTATATTATATAGAAATAGGTGTTACGTTAATTTATCAATAGAAATGATTCGTTCGATTAAGAATGTTGTTTGGGGATTTTTGAATGCGATTGGACTGGGAGGAAGCGTTCAACTGTATTTAGGAAGTGCGTTAAAAGACTATGGATGGTTTCGTAGTTATAAAGCAAAGCAGTCCATTGACGCAAATGGAAATCCGTTGCCATGGTATACGTATGCTTTTATATACTTTTTAAATCCGCGTATTAAATCCAGTTTTGAAGTCTTTGAATATGGTTCAGGGAATTCTACGCGCTGGTACGGAGCCCGTGTGAAAAATATTACGGCTGTTGAGCACGATACGCAGTGGATTCAATTAATTTCTCCCAAGCTACCGGCTAATTCTAAAGTATTGGCACGACCTCTCGGGGATACCTATATTCAAGCAGTAAGTACTGAAAATAAAAAGTATCATATCATTGTAGTGGATGGGCGTAATCGGGTTAAATGCACCGACTATGCCGTTAATTATTTAACAGAAGACGGTGTTTTGATATTGGATAACTCCGAACGTAGCTGGTATCAAAAAGCAAAGGATTTAATGGAAGCCAAAGGTTTTAAGCGTTTGGATTTTCAGGGCATGGCACCGATTGTGGGGCATGAGACTTGTACCACCGTATTTTACCGAGAGGGGAATTGCCTTGGGATTTAGCTCGGCCAGTCCATATTGAAAATGGATTTTTCGCTAGGTATACCACCTAAATTTTTCTTGAAGCGGGTTAATCCCGCTTTTTCTTTTTCATGCTGATCCAGCGATGTTCCCAGATCTAGTATTTCAATGTTACTGGTTTGGCAAAAATCATATATTCCCTGCATCAGCAACACGGATGGGCTAAATGGTCTATATTCGGGATGGTTGTCTGTCAGAAAATTGTATAGGATCTTTTGATGTACACGAACCGTTACAGAGAGCGCCACTATTTTTCCTGCATATTTTACCGTAAAAACATGTACTTCTGCCTGACAATTGGAGAACAGCAATCCCAATTGTGCTTCATTTAACGAAAGCGAATACTGTTTTTTGAGCCGGCAAAATTGTAAAAACTGGTATATAGTTTTGACATCCCGAACCGCGTTTCTTTCGCATATAAAATTGTTTCGGATGCATTTGTTCAGTCGTCTTTTTTCGGGTGAAGTAATGATCTCCGTAAAAGGTTTTTCAGAAACAACAATATGGTAATTCACCTGGGTTGTCTTACTAAAACCATATTGAATATAAGACTTTCCAACGAGATCATCTTGGCCAAAAAGATAGCATGTCGGGTAATGTTTGATTTGTAATGACGTAACTCCCTTCTTTTTAATAGATTCTATGGTGTAATCCAAAAAGTTGTTTACTTCCTCCTGAGAGCAAGTGGGATCATATTGAATACTTCCAAAAGGAGATCTTGGAGGCGAAATCCACATGACAGTTGTTTCGGGAGCAAAATGGATTACAGCGATGGGCGTATTATTCCTATATTGTACAAAGGTTTGTACAGCGTTGTTCGTCTGAGTTTTAAGATGGGCGTCGCTATTGTATAAAAAAAGATCAAAATTTAAATTCAATTCATTTAATCCTGGCGTAACAGCATAGTTTTCATTTCTATATTTGTTCATGATTGAGAAAACTTATGTAGTAATTCATTGAATTTGTATATTTTATTATTAATATAGCAATGTTCTACACGGTAACGAATTAGTTTATATTTAGAGGCCTTATCTTGATATAATAGACTAATTTTTAAATTTTTATGCTAAAATTTATTGCATATTGCTATTTTTGCATAAATTTTGTTTGGAACCCTTATGAAAAGTTGTATTAGTGCGTTATTTATACATCTTTACATAAAATATTGAAGTATTCACTTATTTCGATCGGTAGTCCTGCCTTTGTCAAAATACTAATATTTGCAACAAACCCGTACATGAAACACATACTGATAGCCGAAGATCACGCTGTTGTAAGAATAGGGACTAAGCACCTTCTACAATCTCTCATTCCTAATTCCATTGTAAATGATGTTGATGATTTTGAAAAGCTGATAAAAGAACTAGAAGAGCAGTTTTATGATCTTTTGATATTGGACATCAATATACCAGGAGGAAATACAACCAAAATGGTAGAAACGATTCGTTCCAAATCACCGGAAACTAGAATTCTGATGTTCTCAAGCTACGATGAGCAATTGTATGGTTTGCTATATTTGCAAGCTGGTGCAGATGGTTATCTATCGAAAGACGCGCCTGAGGAGGAGTTTAAAGCTGCGGTGTTGAGTGTATTGAATAATAAGAAATACATGAGTGAAGACATGCAGCAGATGAACATCAATCGGTTAATCAATCCTAAGGAGTTCTTGCCAGATCCGATCATTAGTTTATCACCTAGGGAGACCGATGTAATGAATCTCCTCAAGGAAGGTTTAGGAACCGCAAAGATTGCTGAGAAATTGAACCTGCAATTATCAACGGTAAGTACCTATAAAGCAAGGATTTTTGAAAAACTGGGTGTTAAAAATATTGTTGAATTGATTACGAAAATCAAATAAATCAATACTGGTTTTATAGATATAGTAAATAACCCTGTCATTGTATAGGGTTATTTTTTTGTTTTTAATAATACGAATTATTGCTGATAATGAGAAAGTTACAAGTAGAAGAGATGTTTAACGGTGGACGAGTTTAAGGAATCTTCAAAATTTCCGTACGTAATCGTACTGGATAATATCAGAAGTCTGAATAACGTCGGTTCATTTTTTCGTACTGCTGATGCTTTGAGAGCGGAGAAAATTATATTAGGCGGATATACGCAAGAGCCGCCGCACCGGGAGATAACACGTAGTGCGTTAGGCGCAGAGTTGTCTGTAAAGTGGGAAAAGGAACCGGTGGTGTCCGAGGCAATTCTAAAATTAAAGGAAGAAGGATTTATAGTGTTGGCGGTGGAGCAGGCTGAGAATAGTACTTTACTGCATGAGGTCGAATTTATGGCTAATCAGTCTTATGCTTTTGTTTTTGGAAATGAGGTAGAAGGAGTATCCGATGAAGTTATGGCTCTTGTAGATGGTTGTGTGGAAATTCCTCAGTTTGGTACCAAGCATTCGTTCAATGTATCGGTTTCAGCGGGTATTGTACTGTGGGAGTTTGTGAGTAAAAAGTTAAAAGAAAAATAATACTTAAAATTTGGATTTTAGGATATAAATCATGGTAATTGCAGGGTGATAATCTCGATATATTATCCAGGAGTCAATTCGACCGAAGTCTTATTCATTAACTCGAACTTAAATAGAAGATCATGAAATCCGCAACTAAGAAGTTATCCTCAGAGATTGCTCAAACCTTATCCGTGAAAATTGAGGCCGTTGCTGCTGGTTCTAAAAAGATAAAAAAATCGATCGAAAAGGCGGCGGCCAAATTGGCTAAGAAAGTTGCTAAGTTCGAAAAGGAAACTGCAAAGGCGAAGGCAAAAGAAGCAAAAAAACTTGCGAAAAAAGCGAAGGACAAAAAGGAAGGTAAAAAAGACAAAAAAGGAGATAAGCCAAGCAAAATAGAAGCACTGGTTGTAGCGGCAACGAGTAAAACCCCGGCTGCTGTTCCGGCAAAACCTGCGGAAGTTGCTAAGCCC
>CALGRQ010000228.1 GCA_937880795.1 uncultured Dyadobacter sp.
GCCCAAATTACTGCACCGTGTCGGCATGTGCATCGTCTAACAATGCCATTATAGCGGCATTCGATACCATTCGTTTGGGGAAAGCCCATGTGATGATCGCAGGGGGCTCTGAGGCCGCAATTACGCATTCGTCTTTGGGTGGTTTTAGTTCTGCTCAGGCATTATCAAAACGCAACGACGATCCTGCAACGGCTTCCCGACCGTTCGATAAGGATCGTGATGGTTTTGTAATGGGAGAGGGCGCTGGTGCTTTGGTGCTTGAAGAGCTAGATCATGCTTTGGAACGCGGTGCAACCATTTATGCCGAGATGATTGGGGGTGGAATGGCTGCGGATGCATATCACCTTACAGGTACCCCTCCGGATGGATTGGGAGCCTATCTGGGTATGACCAATGCTTTGAAAGATGCGGGAATTTCTGCGGATAAGATTGATTATGTAAATGCGCATGCCACATCAACCGGGCTGGGCGATATGAGTGAGTTGCAAGGTATGAAGCGTGTTTTTGGAGATCATCCGGTAGTAGTGGGTGCAACCAAGTCCATGACGGGACACTTGTTAGGAGCTGCCGGAGCTGCGGAAAGCATCATAAGCGTATTGGCTGTGAAGCATGACGTGATTCCGGGTACCATCAATACAGCAAACCTGGACGAAAACATACCTGCTGGAATGAACATTGTTTTGGGTGAACCTATTTACCAACCTGTAAATTACGTGCTCAACAATACCTTCGGATTTGGAGGGCATGTGGCCAGCTCGGTATTTAAGAAATTTACTGGAAAGTAATTGTTCTACCAATAAAAAGCGGTTCAGACTCACACGAATCTGAACCGCTTTTCATATATCTCCGTTATTATTTTTCTGCTAATGCCACGGCATCAGCCACTTCGGAAAGGATTTCTACCACCCCATTCTCGTCATTTGTTTTTGCGGTAAACCGGGCTATTTTTTTTATATCTGGGTGAGCGTTACCCATTGCATAAGAATAATATGCTTTTTGAAGCATCTCCACATCATTGAAGTAATCGCCAAATACCATGGTTTGTTCGAAAGAAACACCAAATTTCTTTTGCAGTACATCCATGGCTACCCCTTTGTTGGCCAAAGGATGTGATATATCCAGCCAGATCGGACCCGAAATTTTTACTTTCAGAGAGTCTTCAAGGTGTTTGTAATGGGGATAACTATTGGCTTCGGATCCATTCAGGTCGCAAAGGGTGAACTTTAGAAAGTCATCATCTTCCACATCTAAGAGGTTATCTACGATTTCGTACCGTTCGAAATATAGTTTCAGATGATCAATGAATTCCGGCTCGTTACGGTCAACATAAGCTTTTTTCTTGCCACATATGATTCCATAGGTGTTGGGAATATTCCTGGAAATCTGAATCAGTTCTTTTACCGAAGCATGGTCAATAGGTTGCACATGTATTTCCTCATCCCGAAAAACGACATAACTACCATTCTCAGAGGCAAAAATCACTTCGTCTTTTACAAAATCAAGGGTTTTCAATAGGTTGTAATATTGTCTGCCACTTGCAGCAACAAAGATGATCCCCTGATCCTTTAATTTTCTAAAAACAGGTTCAAACGACTCATTCACTTCATGGTTTGAATTTAAAAGAGTGCCGTCCATGTCGGTGGCTATCAGTCGGATATCGGTAATTGACATATATTCTTTCTTAAATGGATGTGCAAAATTAAAGACAGACGAGCATACATAGTAACCTGTCTTATTTTTATTGTTAGGTCAGATGGCTATTGGGTATAAGGTAAAAGCGAATGGGTTGGTTCCGTCTGCGATGGGTTCTTAGCACAGGTCATTCGCAAATCGTTTTAAGAAATGAACCTCTGGTTACTTTATGTTGTTAACCGGAGCAAGAGTTTTTACCCTGAGGAAATTATTGTTTTTTGTGCCTATGAGGTCGTACAAGTACTATTTGATTGCTTTTTTATCTTTTGTAATCTGGGGATTTTTCAGTCTGGCACTAAAACCATTGCACAATTATCCTTCGCTCGACATTTTATTCTATCGGGTATTTTTATGTGCCGTTATTTTGCTGTTGAGCAGCCTTTTTATCCGTAGAAGTGTTTTGAAGCAGAACATTGCCATCTATAAGGCAATGCCTTCCCGGGAGCAGCGGAGTATTCTGCTGCGTACCATTGGTGGGGGAGTTTTACTTACGGCTAACTGGTTCTTTTTTATATATGTGATGAACCATATCAGCGTAAAAGCAGCCTCATTTGCCTATCTCGTGTGCCCGATTTTGACTACGGTTATTGCCTTTTTTGTCCTGAATGAAAAACTGAATAAATGGCAATGGGTAGCCGTTGGACTGAGTTTTGTGAGTTGCTTGTTGCTGTCCTTTAACAATATCGCAGACGTGGCGTATAGCATGATCGTTGCACTGTCGTACGCCCTATATCTGGTTATTCAGCGCAAAAACTTCGGGGTGGATAAGTTCCTTTTGTTAACCATTCAGATCAGTTTTTCGGCGTTGATCCTCTTGCCCTTTTACCCGGTATATAGTGCAACAGTGCCCATGGAAGTCACATTTTATGAGTTTATCCTCGTGATTGCCGTGCTGTTTACGATTCTACCGCTCTATATGAATCTATATGCTTTGCAAGGTGTAAATTCTTCGACCATGGGTATAATGTTGTATATAAACCCATTAATGAGTTTTGCCATCGCCCTGTTTTATTTTCATGAACCGATTAATAACTTTCAGATTGCGGCATACTCGCTGATATTTTTATCGATTCTTATATTCAACGAACAACATATTTTTGGCCGTAAGCGCACCCTAATCTAAAGTGGGCATGACCTACTTTCGGACCTGTCCATCTTTTCTGGACTTATAAATACCAAATGCAATAGATGCGACAATGTAAACGATCAACTTGGATTGATTTGTAATTACGATTTGCCAATAGGCAAAGGCATCAGCAAATGAAGCACCTTTGGCGAGTTGAACAACTACTTCAAAAGCAAAACTGAGCGCTATAATGGCCAGGAAAAAGCGGATGGCGTGGGTGGCGATGATGCCAAAATTAATGTCTTTCATGAAAAAATGGGTAGCTGATTTCTCCGCGAAAATAGGGTAATTTTTCATGAAGTAATCAGCTCCTACTTTTATGGAAATTGCTACCAGCGATCAAGTCCTAACAATTTTCGACCCAAAGAGCTCAATTCGGCGGTTTTATATCTGGTTTTCTCCCAATTTCTAGGGTCACCAGGAAATGCATATCCTTCGGGTGCCTGCCTTTCTTTCCAGGAGTTGATACGCCATTGACGAAGTGCTTCATCTTCCTCCTGTGCGGGCATCATCGCTATATACTGCGCCATTCTAACCTTATTTTCACTTCTATTGGCCCGTATACCATGCGGTTGCGAACTGTTGAATATCAACAAATCACCCGCCTGCATTTTGACTTTTACAGGTTCAAAACCAGTTGTGTCGGGTTGAAAGTGATTGCGGTCCTCAGGCTGTGTCAGTTTCCAGGTATCATAGGTTCGGAATAACTCCGGTATGCACTGAAATCCCCCCATATTTTCATCATCCTGGTCGGCCAGAGCGAGTACCCCTTGGACGTTTTGTGGTTTTGTTTCCGGATCATAATCCCAATGAATGAAACCCTTATATTCAAAACCCGGACGCAGTGGGAAGTTGAGGTTGGCGCGGTCAATGGTTACCCACAGTTTTTCTGTTCCCCATATATCCGCAAAGGCCTGATGCACCTTTGGGAACTGGCGGTTATTCCATAAGTATTGGTGGTTATATACCTCCACCATACCGGTGTTGGTGAGCTCTTTCATTTTCATTTCGGCACGTGGAGCGGTATACCAAGTTTCAGGATTATCCGGATCCTTCTCTTCAAACTCCCATAGAAAATCGGCAGTTTGCTTTACCATTTCCTTGGGAACGGCGTTCTTGATGACGATGTACCCGTTGGTGATCCAAAATGCCCATTCTTCCTCTGTGAGTAGTTGCAGGGGGTTTCCATTGCTTCGGTCGTTTAGCTTAACATCGCTCGATTTCGCCGTGGATGGATTTCCGGGTATATCGGTATGGGCATTGTTTGTAGCCATTGTCGGAGCCATTGTGTGCTGTTCCATATGAGTTATAAATTTTATTTTATCATGATTTAATAGAACAAAGTTAATGTATGAAGGTGCGATGGATCAACCGCTAGAATATCCAACATTTGCTCTCCATTGATATTTTTTACAAATTGATTGAGGGTTTTTAGAGAAAATAGACGCGGTATGTGGAATTAACATCTGATTTTCATGAAAATTATTCGCGAAGAGGTCGTTCCTACGGAAGGAAGTTCATTTAAGGTGTTGCTAACACCTAGGCTGAACGATACATTTTTATGGCATTTTCATCCGGAATATGAAATCGTGTACGTGGAGGGAAGTAGCGGAACGCGGCAAGTTGGCGGACATACATCACGTTACGAAGGCAGTGATTTGGTGTTTATAGGGCCTAATATACCGCACTTGAATTTTGACTATGGCGTGCGAACCGAATGCGAGCAGGTTATCATTCAGATGAAGGAAGGCTTTTTAGGGCCTGGTTTTTTAGACTTACCCGAATTGAGCCCCATAAAATTGCTCTTTGAACAAGCACATTTCGGTATATCCTTTTCGGGAGAAACCAAGCGAATGGTAGGAGAAAAGCTTAAAGCAATGCCTGGGTTGGAACCATACGATCAGCTTATACTACTTCTTCAAATATTAAAACAGATGGCCCATGCCGGGGATGTTGAGATATTGAACAAACAGCCTGCTGGAAATAAGGCATTGGTCAAGGAACAATATCGTATGCAAAAGGTATATCGGTATATCGAACGTCATTTTGATCAGCAGCCGGATGTACACACCATTGCCCGGGAGCTGAATTTAACCACTCCGGCATTTTGCCGGGTCTTTAAGAAGCATACCCAAATGACCTTCACCGATTTTGTGAATCAGTATAGGGTCAATCAGGCAAAAAACTATTTGTTACAGGATAAGTCCGTATCGGAAGCTTGCTATGCGGTGGGTTTTGAAAGTTTATCCTATTTCAATAAACTGTTTCGTAATCTGGTGGGTGAAAATCCATCGGCGTTTAAAAAGCAATATTTAAGATGATAGCACTGGCTCTGTGGCACTGCGTATGTATACCACAGATCTCAAAAAATTGTGAAGATGTGTGTACTGATAAAACTCAATGAAGCCATTTTTATTAAATAGGGGTTCCGTAGGCAGTGGGTGGCGGGCTTCTATATCGCAAATAATTCCAAAGAAAAACAGCATGGTTTTCATCCACCATTTCTGCCACCAAGGGCTTTCCGTCTCGTCTACGTGAAAATCAACAAAAAGCCATTTGCCGTCGTTGGCCAGTAATTGGTTTAGCTGATTAAAAACCTGTTCGGCACGTTTCGGACCAAAATTATCAAATAAGTAAGCTGTAAATATGACGTCGAAAACAGCGGTGGTAGAATAATCTTCGATGGCTTGGTTTACAAATACAACTTCATTTTGGCGTACATCCCGTTTCTGTGCTTTGGATATCATTTTTTTAGAAATTTCCACATAGGTGATCCGAAGACCAGAGGGTTGAATTTTGGCGATTTCCTCTAAGATCCAACCACTTCCGCCTCCAATAATGAGAATAGAACTTTGAAGAGGAATGTGTGGCAATACACAGGTTTGAGAAGAAATTAAGTTTTGCTGAAAGAAAATCCGGCTTAGCCAATCGTAGTTGTTGGCGATTGGGTCATAATTGTTTTTCATAGTGTGTCATAACGTTTTAGCAGCAGTAATTCAGGTATAGAATTCCGCCTATACCGCATAGTGCTTTTATGAATAATAATCCGTCAATGACGATCAGATAATAGAGGATCTTCTTGGGTTTTTGTAACGAATAAGCAACGTATAAAAGGCTGATGAAGGGGAGGAGATTGAGGCCAATTACTATGCCGCTGAAATTTTTGTAATGTGTAAAAATGAGTAAAGCAATGATACCAATTAGGAGTACGGGAATGAGAATAAAGAATATAGTTTTTTGTAAACCGAACCTTACAACGAAAGTTTTGAGTTGAATGTTATTATCGTCCTCATAATCTTTGATATCGAACATGATGGCATTCACTGTACAAAATACCCAGTTTTTAATAAAAAGCCATTGCATAAACGCCGCCTCATGTACCGCTGTGCCATGTTCGACTTTTGCCATTACTACGGGAAGAAAACTAACAGAACCGGCCCATACAAAACCAATGACCAGTGCTTTGAGCCAACCGGTATGGCGTAGGTTGAATGCACTGGGCAATAGGCCATAGTATAGCAATGCGGCTAGGGGTATAGAGCCCAATAGAACCCAATATAGGAGAGGTAGCGAAAATAACCCTGAGCTGTTTTTTGCGAGCAAATAGGCTGCTGCAAGCAGACAAACGATAAGAAGTACCTTTTGGCCCTTAGCGATAAACGGGGCATGTGTCCGATACCACTCCGTTCTGGGATTGGCCGATACAGCCGACTTTGTTGCTCCTGTGTATGCATGGGTATAATACATAACAGTGGCTGCAAATAACAGTATGTAATAGGCTGGTGATGCAAAAGGAAGGTCTAATTGCATGACCGTCTCAACCGATAGCGCAACCGCCAGCATTCCCACAAAATAGTTGGCAAAAAAAATAAATGGTACGAAGCCTGAGCGCATCTGGTATGAAAGCAATGCTGATTTGCAAAAATAGCCTTTCATCCGGGTTCAGATGCTACTTGTGCTTACATAATTGGAGGATGCCTCAATATATTACTGAAGTATGTGGCACTTATACCGTCTTGCTCCGCAGGTATTCATAAATCGTTCCCACAGTTTGAAGCTTGGGGTAATCTGCATCGGGTATGGTTACTTTCAAATGGTTTTCCATTTGTAACATTAAATCAACCGTGTCCAGGCTGTCTAGACCAAGATCGTGCGTTAGGTTGGCATCGTCGGTGATGGACGAGCCCGGTAATCCGGTGGTGGTGGCCAAAATGGCGCGCAACTGCCCTTTCATTTTATATGGTTTAAGTGTTCAGTAGAATAAAGCGCTTAAAATGAATTGTTTATCTTGCTTCGTTGTCTTCCATTTTGTGGCGATACGTAGTAAAGGAACTTCATAACATCGCTTGGGAATTATGGCTGTTGTGGAGCGGTTTGATAGAGGGTTTGGTGAAACCGGAAGCGGATCAAATTAACCATACCTTGTATTATTAAGGGATTGAATGCAAATGTTTGTACATATAGGGCCGATCATCAGCAGTATTTTCTAATTTAGAACCACTAAATCAATCCTAATCGAAACGATGAGAAAATTATCCTGTTATCTGGTAGCAGGTATGCTGCTGGTAGGTGGCCATACGTATGCCCAGAAAAAAGATGCCGTGGTGGAAGGCATTGTGAAAGAAGCAACTGAAAATTCACAGCTCGAAAAATTAGCACATGAGCTATTGGACGTGATCGGACCGCGTTTGGTAGGAACGCCACAAATGTTACAAGCCAATGAATGGGCAGTGGCTAAATACAAAAGCTGGAATATTGCAGCAAAAAATGAAAAATGGGGCGAATGGAGAGGCTGGGAACGTGGAGTTTCGCATATAGATATGGTCTCACCACGTGTGAAATCTTTGGAAGGAATGCAATTGGCGTGGAGCCCGGGGACTGCCGGGAAATCCGTTACAGCAGAAGTAATTATCGTTCCTGATCTTGCCGATTCACTCGCTTTTCAGAAGTGGTTGCCTTCGGTTAAGGGAAAATTTGTCATGATCAGTATGTACCAGCCCACAGGCCGTCCTGATTATAACTGGCAGGAATTTGCCACGAAGGAATCTTTTGAAAAAATGAAAAAGGATCGGGACGTGCAAACGGAAGCATGGACGAAACGTCTTGCAAAAACGGGTTACGGAACTCGATCTCTTCCGGCTGCTTTGGAAAAGGCGGGTGCGGCAGGTATCGTGATGTCGTATTGGTCTAAGGGTTTTGGCGCCAATAAAATTTTTGGAGCTTATACCAAAAAGATCCCCACAGTGGATATTTCGTTAGAGGATTATGGATTGTTGTACCGTTTGGCGGAATCGGGAAATACGCCTAAAATCAGCGTTCGTGCAGATGCGAAGGAAATGGGTGTGGTACCTACTTTCAATACCATTGCGGAAATTAAAGGCACTGAAAAGCCAGATGAATACGTAATTCTTTCGGCGCATTTCGACTCATGGGATGGTGGAACCGGTGCCACCGACAACGGAACCGGAACCATTGTGATGATGGAAGCGATGCGTATTCTTAAAAAAATGTATCCAAATCCAAAAAGAACCATCTTGGTTGGACATTGGGGAAGTGAAGAGCAAGGTTTGAATGGCTCGCGTGCGTTTGTTGAGGACCATCCGGAAATTGTGAATAACGTGCAGGCAGTGTTTAATCAGGATAACGGAACAGGAAGGGTTGTGAGCATGGCTGGACAAGGCTTCTTAAATTCGTATGACTACCTGGGGCGCTGGTTATCCAAAGTGCCTGAATCCATCCGCTCCCAAATTGATACGAGATTTCCAGGAGCACCAGGAGCAGGTGGATCTGACTTTGCCTCGTTTGTAGCAGTAGGTGCACCGGCATTTTCATTGAGTTCTCTCAACTGGTCATATGGTAACTATACATGGCATACCAACAGAGATACCTATGATAAAATCGTTTTCGACGATGTGCGTAGCAATGCAATTCTAGCGGCTATACTGGCTTATGAAGCGAGTGAAGATCCTGCTAAGACCTCCCGTGAAAAAAGCGTATTGCCATTAAATTCTAAGGGTGAGCCAGGTACATGGCCGGTTCAGCAGAAGGCAACCCGTAAAGGTGGAGTGAATTAATTTTAACTGGTGTACAGATATGTCTGCATAATTTTCAGGCACTTAATCACCATAGGATATAGCCGTGAAACTCAGCAATTCCGTTGAGTTTTACGGCTTTTTTGTTGCAATCGGTATAAAATTTGAAGAGAACCTATATCTTTAATATACCAAACAAATATAAGATGCGGGTATTTTTACTTTTTCTTAATGTATTGATTTGTAATGTGCTATATGCGCAGAAAGATGCGCATATGTTGGACGATACTACTGCTTTCTCCAATGAGCGTATCGCAGATATGGAGCAGCAGCGGTATCAAAAACTTTTTGCTGCCAGAAGTACATCGACTCTTGCATCTACGAATTTTGATGTGAAATATTATCGGGGAGAGTGGGAGGTTGATCCTGCTCAGAACTATATCAAGGGAAAGCTTACTGCATATTATGTGTTGACCGCTCCGGCAACCTCCATTTCCTTTGATTTGTCGAGTGCAATGGTCGTTTCTTCTGTATTGCAGCGTACTACAACATTGACGCATGCTCAAAGTGGAGATTTATTGAACATTACTTTTCCAAGCTCCATTGCTGCTGGGACGCTGGATTCTCTCACCATTACGTATGAGGGTACCCCCGTAAGTTCAGGAAACGGATCTTTTGTTAAAACGACACACGGAAATCCGGCAGTACCGGTAATCTGGACTTTGAGTGAACCTTTTGGTAGTAAAGACTGGTGGCCCGGCAAGAATGGGTTGGATGATAAAGCTGATAACGGGATAGATATTTTTATCACACATCCCAATACCTATAAAGCCGCTGCCAATGGTGTTTTGAAAAGTGAGACGCCCATTGCAGGAAACAAAACGGTTACACATTGGAAACATCAATACGCTATTGCCAGTTACCTGGTTTGCTTTGCAGTGACCAATTACACCGTTTTCAACAACAGCGTAATGGTGGGCAGTGTAAATTTGCCCATGCAAACATATTGCTATCCTGAAAGTCTCACGTCATTTCAGGCAGGAACGCAAAATACACTGGATGGCATTCAGTTTTTTAGCAATTTGATAGGTACATATCCTTTCATCAACGAAAAATATGGGCACGTACAGTTTGGTTGGGCCGGAGGAATGGAGCACCAAACCAGTTCCTTTATGTACAATCTCAGCGAAAGTTTGGTGATGCATGAGTTGGCACATCAATGGTTTGGTGATAAAATTACTTGTGGCGATTGGGAAGATATATGGCTGAATGAAGGATTTGCTACCCATATGGCCAGTATGTATATGGAGAACAAGTATCCTGCCAATGTTAAAACGACACGCAGGAATGAAATTAACACCATTACTGCGGTTACGAGTGGTTCAGTGAAAGTGGACGACGTAACCAATGTAAACCGTATTTTTAGCAATCGGTTTAGTTATTTGAAAGGTTCTCATTTGCTCTATATGCTGCGCTTGATTTTAACTGATTCGGTGTTTTTTACGGCCATTCATAACTATCTCAACGATCCGGCTCTCTCGTTTAAATTTGCAAAAACAGCCGACTTAAAAGCACATTTGGAGGCTGCCAGTGGGAAAAATCTAAACTATTTTTTTGATCAGTGGTATAGCGGTCAAGGTTATCCTTCCTACCAGTTAGAATGGATACCAGTCGGGAATACCGCTCAGTTCAAACTGAATCAGACCACTTCACACGCATCCGTTTCATTCTTCCAGTTACCTGTACCCTTGTTGTTCAAAAACACTTCAACCGGAGAAACCAAGCAGGTGGTTGCAAATAGTACGGTCAATGGGCAAACCTTTGTGGAAAATCTGGGATTTTTAGCCGATTCTGTCGCAATTGATCCCGATTATTGGCTTATAACCAGAAACAATACCATCACACGTATTACCGATCCTTTGCCGGTCATATTTACGGATACCAAAGTAAAATGTTTGTCGGAGGGTGTACAGGTCTCGTGGGGTACGGCTGGGGAAAAAAAAGCCGCTCATTTTGACATAGAGAAAAGTGTCGATGCGCTTAGGTGGACAACGATCGGGAGGGTAGAGGCAAAGGGTAATAGTGCGGATCCGCAGCAATATACGTTTACCGACATCTCTGTAAATCAGCTAAAAACGTATTATCGTGTTGTGGAATATGATACGGATGGGCAAATGATGTATAGTTATATAGTACAGAATAATTGCGGTGAAACAGCATTTAACGATTTGTTTATCAGTCCCAATCCGGTGGCTGATATTTTGGCAATAAAAAATGATCGGGGTGGAGTTTCTATTTTTTCTTATCGCATTTATGATGTTCTGGGTCGGTTGGTAAAAGAGGGAAAAGAGCCAGGAAACCATATATCCGTTTCCGATCTGACCTCCGGATTATACCTTTTAAAAATTGAAACCACTCAGGGACCGGGCTACCAAGCTTATCGTTTTGTAAAACAGTAATGAGCATCAAGGAAGAGAAAGGTTTTAATCAATATGTGTCTTGATCAACTAAATCTTCCAGGTCAGACCTCTTTAACAGCTAACAAAAGAATTTTCTTGAAAATACCCATACTATTTTTAGCTTTGGTTTTACCAGAAATCAAAATAGAAACATGTATATCCGTCAAATAGATGAAGCGAAGGAAGAGACTCTTTTGCTTCGTGGCTTTACGCAGGGTAATGAGCCGGAAAATCAGAAAATGTTTAAAGCCGAAAAAGGAGAAATTTGGTGGTTTTCTTCTCAGGAAGTATGGCTTGGATTAGGCAAAGACCCGAAGGTATCGGCTATGCTTAAAATTTTCAGATCCTTTTTTTTCAAGCGAAAAGATCGCTGGCCGTTGGATATAACACTGGATGCACGCGGTTTTACGCCCGAGCAGATTGAACTGGCTATAAACGGTATCATTCTTGGAGGATACGATTTACAACTCTATAAATCAGAGCCTAAGCCAATGAGTCCATTCTTTGGAACGGATGGGAGACTACACGTTTTAGTGGATGTCGTTTCCGAAGCCGTGAATGAGAAAATTATTTTGGCACAGAAAACCGCTCTGGTACAAATGCGGATTATGGATTTAATGAATGCACCGGCCAGCCATAAAACCCCGCAAACATTGGCCAAATGGGCCGTGGAGTCAGGACGGAAGAATGGCTACAAGGTTAGCATTTTTGAAAAGGCACAGTTGCAGGAAATGGGCATGCATGCACTGTTAGCGGTAGGCAAAGGTAGTGAGGTTCCTCCGGTGATGATCGTTACGGAATATGTACCCGAGCGCTATACCAAAACCATTGCATTGGTCGGGAAGGGAGTTACTTTTGATACAGGTGGTATTTCTATTAAGCCTTCTGCCAATATGCATCTGATGAAGAGTGATATGGGCGGAGCCGGGGCCGTATTAGGCATGGTAGAACTCGCTGCTCAGCTAAAACTACCCGTACGAATTGTAGGTGTAATACCCTCTACGGAAAACGGCGTGGACGGCTCGGCCATGAAGCCAGGTGACGTGATTGGCTCTTATGCTGGAAAGACGATTGAAGTGATTGATACCGACGCGGAAGGACGTTTGATCCTTGCGGACGGTCTGGCTTATGCCGTCAAACATTTTAAGCCCGACGTGCTCATTGATTTAGCCACTTTGACGGGCAGTGTAATCCAGACTTTGGGCTACGAAGCCGCTGGTTTATTCACGCCCAACGATTCGCTGGCCGAAGCAATAACACAGGCTGGAGAAAGTACCGGCGAGCGTGTCTGGAGATTACCCGTATGGGACGAGTATAAAGAAGAAATTGCTTCTGATATAGCGGATCTAAAAAACTATCATGGTAAACCTCTTGCAGGCGCTATCGTGGCTGCCAAATTCCTGGAAGTGTTTACAGATGCTCATGCTTCCTGGGCGCATTTAGACATCGCAGGTACTGCTTTTGGGGATAATGAATTTGCACCGGGTAGAGCCGGAACCGCCTATGGAGTGCGGTTGTTGCGAGAATTTGTTGTAGCGGAGACTGTCGCGCATTGAGTTACAAGGGCTTGTCAGGCGCGCGATTGTCGGTAAATTCAATGGGTTTTACTTGATAAATTGGTTCTTTTGGTTAGATTTGAGAAAGTAAGCCATACGATCATTCACCTAGGAATTTCTATATGAGTCACACATTAACCTTTCTTTGCATATCTACTTTTTTTAAGGGAAACGACTTTTTGAGGGCCTGCAAAAGCGCGGGGAATACTGTTTTTTTGCTCACTGCGAAAAAACTGGAAGATAAGCCTTGGGCTCGGGAGAGTGTGGATGAGTTTTTTTATCTGGAAGAACAGGAGGGGGGAGAATATGATATGAACCAAATTATTACTGGTTTAGCATATGTGATGCGTACCCGACCTGTCGACAGAATTGTGGCTCTGGATGATTTCGATGTGGAAAAGGCAACACATTTGAGAGAATATTTCCGAATTCCGGGTATGGGCCAAACAACCGGCAGGTATTTTAGGGATAAATTGGCGATGCGTACCAAAGCGGCGGAGTCCGGTATACTGGTGCCTGGTTTTTCAGCACTTTTCAACGATGATGAAATTAATCATTTTATTGAGAAGTATCCCGGGCCCTGGATGATCAAACCCCGTTCTGAGGCTTCGGCAACGGGTATTAAGAAGATGCACAATGCCAATGAACTGTGGGAAACTATTCATAGTTTGGGAGACAAGCGACATGCGTACCTCGTAGAACAATTTAAACCTGGCGATGTGTACCATGTTGATTCTATATCGTACAATGGGCGGGTAATATTTTTATGGAGCAGTCAATATCTATCACCACCGTTTGATGTGGCACATGGAGGCGGTATTTTTAGGTCCGTTACCGTTCCATTTGATTCGGCCGAGGAGCATGCATTGGAGACGCTTGCCGTTGATTTACTGAAAGCATTTGGCCTGCGGCATAGTGCCTCGCATACAGAGGTCATCCGTTGTCATGATGATGGCAAATATTACTTTTTGGAAACCTCTTCCCGTGTGGGCGGTGCACATCTTTCAGAATTGGTGGAGGCTTCTTCCGGAATCAATCTCTGGAAGGAATGGGCAAAGATGGAAACGGCGGAAGCGAAAGGAGAAGGCTATAAGCTACCTCCGCTGCGCAAGGATTATTCAGGAATTATTATATCATTGGCCAGACAGGAAACTCCGGATATCAGTCAATTTAATGATCCTGAAATTGTTTGGAGGATGTCTGAACCGCATCATATAGGTTTTGTGGTTCGTGCCAAAACAAGGGAAAGAGTAATGGAACTACTGGATAAGTATGCGGGAATGATTCAACAGGATTATCATGCGTCGGCGCCGGCACCTGACAAGCCGGTTCATTAATCGTATTTATTTCAGAGGATATATTGTATAGAAGCAGCCGGAGTGCCGTACTTTTATGGCGTATTTCGGTTGCTTTTAATTTTTATAGGATGAATCAAACTAGGAAGGTAGTATATCTATGGCTTTTGATGTTGCCGCTCATGTTGGGATGTAGCAAGGATGATATTGCGCCTAAAAATCAGATGCTCCATGGCGGAGTTTCTTATGAATTGAGTAAAGCAGCCGTTATTGACTACGGCAAGGTGGATGCCATGGAAACATATAGCCTAAACTTGTATCTGATGTCGGCCGATATTGCTATACAAGGCAAAAACAGCGTTCCCGATTCTATTTCGGGAAAGGGGCATTTAATGACATTTGAAATGTATAGCGACAAGCCCGGTGAATTGGCGGAGGGGAAATATGAATATGACCGAATGCAATACCGAAACCCGAAAACGTTTGGACCGGCCGTGGCTATATTTAATGCCAATTATCAAACCAAAACCGGTGATGAGTCTCCCATTGTGGCAGGAACGTTAACAGTTTCGAAAAACGAACAGGAATATATTATCGATTTCGAATGTATGGATAAAGTCGGCAAACGAATCAATGGACAGTTTAAAGGAGGGATAGCTTATTTCAGGATGCATTAAAAGAAATGTCTTATATAGAAAAGCCCGTCCATGTAGCGTGAACGGGCTTTTCTGTATCATCACATCAGCTTAAATGCTTGTCTTCCGATGAGTTGCCAGGTACCTTTTGTCTTTTGCCACACCAGCAATACGCCTAAACGAGCCACGGCAGGATCTTTCCCTTTGTTATGGGTATCTCCAATCAGCTTATGTCTTACCAAGGCAAGATCACCCGAAATGGTAATGGTCTGTTCGCTTAAATCGATCTTGGTAAATTTAGATTCTTCGCTCACCAACGCGCGAATAAATTCATTTTTGTCTTCCAGTAAGCCATTGGAGTGTCCATATGTTAACTTGGGAGAAGTCAGTTTGTTTAGTTCCGTCTCATTGGCAGTTACAATGGCCACTTTTAGTTTTTCGACCAACGTTGCGATGGTAGCCTCTTCTTTTTGGGCAAAGGCCATCAAATTGGTGAACAGTAAAAAGGCTGCCAGGAAAAATATTTTTTTCATTTGAATATATTTAAAGGATTTCAACTGCTCTTTTACCAT
>CALGRQ010000229.1 GCA_937880795.1 uncultured Dyadobacter sp.
GTGCCCACCTTCAGGATACTTAATTATCCGTTGTTTTTTGTGTTTTATTGATTTGCATCGTCTTTTTTCTTAGAATTGCTTACATTTGCCATGGAGAATTAAGATATGAATGAAAAAGAACTTTTGTTAACTTTAAAATCTGGTAACAGGCAATCTTTTGCCTCCTTATATAAGCAATATTGGAATCAGGTTTACAATTTCAGCAGACTTTATCTTACAACAAGGGAGGCTGCAGAAGAGGTTGTACAGGAGGTCTTTGTAAAAGTCTGGGAATCCAGGGAGTTTATTCGTGAAGATGATAACTTTAAAGGACTCCTTTTTATCATTACCCGAAATCTTATCTTTAATCAATCCCGTAAAAACTTTAACGAGAATTTCTATAAAATGACCATGCTTGCCGCCATGGAACAGTCTTATGACATGGAGGCAGAAATAGACGCCAAAAATTTAAAGGAGTACATAGATCAACTGATAGAGGAATTGCCTCCCCAACGCAAATTAATTTTCACCCTGAGTCGTAACGAACATCTTTCGCACAAGGAAATTGCCGAAAGACTTGCCATCTCGGAAAAAACTGTAGAGAATCAGATTTCGGCTGCCATCCGTTTTCTGAGAAAGAATGTGCAGCTTCTTTCTATATTTCTATTATTTCAATAATTTTTTGTAGACGGATAGGGGGACCCTTCTTCTGATGTGTATTTATTAATATAGAAGGATAAAAGATGCATACAGATAAAAATATACTCAAGAAATTGCTCAACGATAACTTGACATCCGATGAAAGGGACCGTCTTAATGAAGGGGTGCCGTTCTCCTCGGTGTTGGAAAAACAATGGACTTCTGCTCCGGACTGTGCAACCCATGATAACGCCGACAGCCAGCGCATTTGGTCCGAAATAAAAGGGGAAGTCTGGGATAGAAAAGAGTCTACCCGCTTTTTCTTCTATAAAATTTACAGTATCGCAGCATCGGTATTGCTTATATTGGGTATCGGCGCACTCACCTGGTTATGGATGAGCAAGCCCCAAGATGCCACCATGTTTATTGTTTATTCGGGTATTCAGAATATTAAATCTCTTCAACTGCCCGATGGTTCTACCGTTCAACTGGGACCGGGTAGCAAGCTGATTTATCCATCCGAATTTGAAGGACATGAAAGAGAGGTTCAGCTTGAGGGACAGGCCTTCTTTGATGTGCACAAAGATGCACGCCATCCATTTGTTGTAAAAACAAAAGATATGAAAGTTACAGCATTGGGTACGGCTTTCGAAATCTACAGCTATAACCTGAATAATAATGTGGAGGCCATTCTTTTAAACGGGAAGATTAAAATTAATGCCCAGGTAAATCAGAGTAAGGCGGAGCTGATTCTCCAACCCAACGAAAAGCTGACCTATTCGAGGGATACGCATAAAATGATTGTTGAGGCGGTGGATGCAAGTAAATATTCCGATTGGAGGAAGCAGGGTATCTTAAGCTTCGAAAATGAGAAGCTGTCCATGATAATTCCACGTCTTGAACAATGGTACGGCCGAAAAATAATGTGTGAGAAAGATATTGCCAATCAATACCGGTTTACCTTTAAAGTGAGGGATGAATCTCTGGAACGTATCTTGTATATCCTGAACAGTTCCTCACCCGTAAAATATACGAAAGTTGGCGAAGACTTTGAGTTGTATGTAAAGAAATGATTTTTTGTTTAACCTGAATATAATACGATGGCATATGAATTTAAAGAATGATTCATGAAATGAAGGACCTTGAATGATAATACTATTTCTATTGCGTAAGCTTCATTATGGTCATGTTTTAACAAATTTAATCCGAATGGAATTGATTTGAAATGTCTTTTATTTTCCTTTGCGGGAGAAAATTCGGCTTTCAGTAAATAAAGTGGATGACGCGTGTTTAATACCTATCAAATTAAAATCAATATGAAAGATGAAGTGTAAAAAGACTTAAATTTTATTTAGTAAAAAAGTTGGAGGAAATACATCCCCCAACCCCTGTTTTAAACATCCGCAGGTAAAGGAGTCGAGGCCGGTAACCTGCAAATATTTATTATAAACATCACAAAGTTATGAAAAAAAAAGTGACTAGGGATTACTGTATCCCCCTAATTACAAAAACTAAAAGGATTATGAAAATAACTACCTTTTTTTTAATGGTTACGATTTGTAGCATTACTGCATCAACCTATGCGCAAAGCTATAAGGTATCCATCAAAAAACAGAACAGCAGTATCATGGAGATACTGAAAGAGATTGAAGGTTCAAGCGAATTTACCTTCTTTTTCAACAACAACCAGGTGGATGCTTCCCAAAAAACAAGCGTAAATGCAACCAATGCGACCATAGAAGATGTACTTAACCAGATACTGAACGGTACGGGTTATACCTACAAGATCATGGATCGCTAGGTGCTGATAAAAGCAAAAGAGGGAGCAACACATTCTGCTCAGAATAACCAGCAGTCGAAGAAGGTGACTGGAACTGTCACCGACGAAAGAGGCGAACTCATTATCGGTGCCAACGTGATGGTTAAAGGTTCCAATTCGGGAACAATTACCGACATAGACGGTAAATTCTCGTTGGAAGTGCCCGAAGGTGCTGTCCTCCAGATTTCATATATAGGTTACCTTTCGCAGGAAATTCCTGTTGGAAATAAAACAAGTTTTGCCATCGTAATAAAAGAAGATACCAAACGCCTGGATGAGGTTGTGGTAGTGGGTTACGGTACACAGAAGAAAGTGAACCTTACCGGTGCAGTAGAACAGGTTACCAGCGAAGTGTTCGAAAACCGTTCCGTATCCAATGTATCACAGGCATTACAGGGGGCAGTGCCCAACCTTAACATCACATTGGAAGATGGTAAGCCATCACGTAGTGCCAGTTTCAATGTACGTGGTACCACCTCTATCGGTCAGGGTGGAGATGCGTTGGTGCTGATTGACGGAGTAGAAGGAGATCCGGCTATGCTAAATCCCAATGATATCGCCAGTGTTTCAGTATTGAAAGACGCCGCTTCGGCTGCCATCTATGGTGCTCGCGGTACGTTCGGGGTTGTATTGATTACAACTAAAACCCCGGATAAGGATAAGACATCCATTACCTACAGCGGCGACTTTGCCTTTAAGACTCCTACAACCGTTCCCGACTTTGTTACGGATGGCTACACCTATTCCGAAAGATTCTACGAAGCATACAGCGCTTGGAACAACTATTCGGCTACACCGAAGAATATCAATAAATCGCAGACTTTCTCTACAGCCTGGCTGGATACCTTTAAGCAACGCAAAGAGCAGGGTATAACCGACGAGTACGAACTAGGCAGCAACGGCGAGTATATCTATTACGGTAATACCGATTACATGAAAGAGTTGTACAAGGATCAGACTTTTGCCCAGGATCATAACTTGTCGGTTTCCGGAAGTAACGGTAAACTGAATTATTATGTAAGCGGCCGCTATTACGGGTATGACGGTTTGTTTCGGTACAATACTGATACATACAATACGCTGAACTTAAGAGCTAAAGGATCGTTACAGGTGTTCGACTGGTTACGGATTGATAACAACACCGATTATTCAAACCTGGAATATCATAACCCGCTGAACGTTGGCGAAGGTGGTTCTATCTGGCGTAACATAGCCGACGAAGGTCACCCGTCGTCGCCTTTGTTCAACCCGGACGGATCACTTACCATGTCGGGAGCCTATACGATCGGCGACTTTATCTATGGTAAGAACGGATTGGATACGCATAAAAGAATCCTGAAAAATACAACAGGCTTTGCTGCCAAGTTTCTCGACAATAAGTTGCGTGTAAACGGTGACTTTACCTTCAGCAATACCGACAATAATTCGACTCAAATCCGCGTACCGGTACCTTACAGCAAGGTGAAGGATGAGACCATCTGGTTGAGCACCAAGTATAACGACCTTAAAGAGAGCGTCCGGGCTACCAACTACCTGGCGATGAACCTCTATACGGAATACGAACAGACCTTCCTGGACAGTCATTATTTTAAAGGAATGGTGGGTTACAACTACGAACAATCCACTTACAAGAGCTTATATGTACAGCGTAATGGTTTGTTGATGGAAGATAGCAAAAATATCAACCTGGCACTGGGTGAATCTATCACTACTTCCGGAGGATACGAGAAATGGAGAATCGGTGGTGGTTTCTTCCGTTTAAATTATGGATTCAAGGATCGTTATCTGTTGGAAGTGAATGGCCGCTACGATGGTTCATCCAAATTCCCGACAGATCAGCAGTGGGCATTTTTCCCTTCGGCTTCGGTTGGATGGAGAATTTCGGAAGAGCCGTTCTGGCATGTTAACGAAAATCTTTTCTCTGATATGAAGGTTAGAGCTTCTTACGGATCTCTGGGAAATGGTAACGTGGATTCTTATAACTTTCTTGAACTGCTTGCCATTTCAACTTCTGACAGGGTGTTGAACGGTGCCAAAAATAAATATTCAAGTGCGCCGGCCGTAAAACCGGAAGGATTAACCTGGGAAACGGCTACTACAACGAACGTGGGTCTTGATTTTGGAATGTTGCAGGGCAAGCTGCGTTTTACCGGAGATGCTTATGTACGTAAAACAACCGATATGTATACTGTTGGTGTCACTTTGCCGGAAGTATTCGGGGCCAGTTCGCCAAAAGGAAACTATGCGGATATGACGACCAGGGGTTGGGAGATTTCGTTAACATGGAGAGATCGTTTTGATTTAGCCGGAAAGCCTTTCAATTATGATGTGCGCGCCACTTTATCGGATTACACATCGAAAATAGACCGATACAATAACTCTACAAAAAGTTTGAGCGACTATTACGAAGGTCAGACTGTAGGCGAAATCTGGGGATATGTAACCGAAGGTTTGTTCCAGTCGCAGGAAGAAATTGATAACCATGCCACTCAGAAACTGATTAAATCTTCCAACAAAGGAATCTGGTATCCGGGGGATGTGAAGTTGAAAGACCTGAATAACGACGGTGTGATCGATTATGGTAACAATACGTTGGATGATCATGGCGATAAGAAGGTTATCGGAAATGAATTGCCTCGCTACAGCTATAGCTTCAACCTGTCGGCCGACTGGAATAATATCTTTGTATCGGCCTTCTTCCAGGGTGTAGGAAAGCAGTACTGGTATCCTGGTTCGGAAACTCTTTTCTGGGGACAATACAACCGTCCGTACAACAATATGCCTACCTGGCATGTGGATAATTATTGGACAAAAGATAATACCAATGCCTACCTGCCGCGCTATGCCGGTTATAACTCATCACTCAAGAGTACCCCTCAAACCCGTTATTTACAAAATGTAGCTTACCTCCGTTTAAAGAGTCTGCAGGTTGGTTATAATTTGCCGAAGTCTTTCATTTCAAAGATAAATATGCAGAATGCCCGGGTTTACTTATCTGGCGAAAACCTTTTCTGCTGGTCGCCGCTGTATAAGCACACCAAAGATTTTGACGTGGCAAGTATCTACGGATCAGACCCGGATCTTACATCCGGAACCAGCGGAGATAATTACAATTATCCGGTGATGAGAAGTATCAGTGTAGGTTTATCAGTAACATTTTAAACGCTTAATCATGAAAAAAATAGTATATACAATTTTAGCAGCATTGTCTTTATTCTCATCTTGTTCTCTGGATGAGAATCCGCAAGACGCAGTTTCAAAGGATACGGTGTTTAGCTCGGAGAGCGGACTTAAAATGTATTCGTATTCATTCTATAATATGTTGCCTTCCGGTTCGGATGCTCAC
>CALGRQ010000230.1 GCA_937880795.1 uncultured Dyadobacter sp.
TCTTTTCCTAAATGTAACTGGTGAAGAAAAAGGGTTGTTTGGTTCTGAATATTATTCCGAAAACCCTTTGTTGCCTTTGAAAAACACTGTCGCCAACTTAAATATAGACATGATTGGGCGTGTAGATGACGCGCATAAGGACAATCATAAATACGTATATTTGATTGGATCTGATAAGCTTTCTTCGGAGTTACATGCCATTAGCGAAGAAGCCAATAAGAAGTATATCAACTACAATTTGGATTATACCTTTAATGATCCCAAGGATCCCAACCGTTTCTACTATCGTTCGGATCATTACAACTTTGCCAAAATGGGAATCCCTGTGATTTTCTATTTTACGGGTGTGCATGAAGATTATCACATGCCCGGAGACGATGTGGAAAAAATTCTTTTCGATAAACAAGCTCCGATTGTTAAGCTTATTTTTCACACGGCTTGGGAGCTTGTGAACCGCGATGAGCGTATTGTGGTGGATAGTAATAAACAATAATGGTTGTGTATAATGTCCTTATTTGAAGAATGTTAACAATTTAACCCAGTCGAAATGGCTGGGTTATTTTAATTTAAAATCCATGAAAAAGGGAGTATTGTCATGCTTGTTCATTTTAGTCGCTTTTTGGGTTCAGGCACAGGTTCCAACTGAAAACTCATTGCTTTGGGAGATTAAGACGCCGGGCATAGAAAAACCATCATTTTTGTTCGGGACAATTCATTTAATCTGTCCTGTTGACTTTTCGTTACGGGATTCGGTGAAAGCAACGTTAGCTCGTTCCGAGCAAGTAGCTTTGGAAGTGGATATGGATGATCCAGCCATGATGTCGACGATGATGAAATCCATGAACATGAAAGAAGGCAACACCCTTCGTAACCTGGTATCAGCGACAGACTATACCAGACTTGCTAAATTTTATCAGGATTCAGTAGGTGTTTCTATTGCCATGTTGGAGAAGGCTAAACCTTTTGTTCTGATGGGGCCGTTGTTTAATTCTATTTTGGCTTGCCAGCCTCAGTCGTATGAGATGACTCTGGTGGAATTGGCAACGAAGCAAAAAGTAGAAGTGATCGGTATTGAGACCCTGGAAGAGCAGATGGCGATATTCGATACCATACCTTACAAGGATCAGGTCAAAACTTTACTTAGTATGATCGACAGCCTGCCACAAGCACGTGGAGAGTTTAAACAACTGGTATCTTTGTATAAGTCCGAAAATATCAACGAATTGTATAAAATCACCGAAAAAAGTAGTTTCGGAATGGACGGTAATCAGGAAATAATGCTGTTTGACAGGAATAGAAAATGGATTACACGGATCGAAAAGATCATCAATCAAAAACCTACCTTTTTTGCTGTTGGCGCGGCCCACTTAGGCGGTGAAAAGGGTGTTATAGCATTGTTACGACAAGCCGGTTACCAGATAAGGCCTATATTAAAGTAAATAACTACTTTGATATCTAAAAAGAGGTTATCCAACGCATCATCCAATCGGGTTTGAAGAATAGCATTACCACAAAAAATACCAAAATGCCCGTTACAATATTACCTACAGCAATATTGGGCATTGGGGTAGGTAATGTATTACTTCTGATTTCTTTGAAGAAAAGAAGATAGGGAAGACGCAAATAATAGGCCAGAGCGATAGCTGCGTTAAGAATTCCACCAACAAGTAGCCATAGCATCCAGGGTAATTGTTGGTGCTGATAACTATCCCATAATGCTGAAAAAATTAAGAATTTGGAGGTGAAGCCAAGCGTTGGGGGTAGACCTGCTAGAGCAACCATAACAACCGTAAGCGCGCCAGATACCCAAATGGCTTTTTTCCCAAGTCCTTCATAGTCGGATAATGCAGTGTTAGATTGCGGTGCCAGTAAATCGATCATAAAGAACGCTGCCATATTAACGATCAGGTAAGCAGCGGAATAAAATACGGCGGCTTCGAATCCAAAACGGCTATACGCCGCAATACCAACCAAAAGGTAACCAGCTTGCGCAATGGAAGAGTAGGCCAGTAGGCGCCTGGCATTGGTTTGCCATAAGGCAGCCACGTTACCAATGGTAATGCTGATCAATGCAATGCCTCCCAGTATCGGGAAAAATTCAGCAGTTAAAATACCGGCTAACCGCATAAGCACAAGAATCACCGCGGCTTTTGGTGCTACGGACAGGAATGATACCAGTGGTGTCGGAGCCGATTCATATACATCAGGTGTCCATACGTGGAATGGGATCAATGCTAATTTGAAAAGTAGGCCACCGAGTGTCATGATGATGACGGCCGTGGTTACTGCAGTTGAATTTTGAAGTAATCCTTGTGTGAGTACCTCATTGGTGATATCTAGGGTTCCCGTAAGTCCATAAATAAAAGAAATACCATACAGCATAACAGCTGAGCTGGCAGTGCCAAAAAGGAGGTATTTGAGGCCACCTTCTGCGGCCTTTTTATAAGGCGAAAGTGAAACAAGTATGTAAGAACTGATGGAGATAAGTTCGAGAGTGAGGTATATCGTTAATAAATGAGTCGACATCGTTAGCAGATTCAGACCTGCAACCGTGGCTATGAGTAGTGCGTTGAATTCAGGAGGAAAATCGTACTTTAATACTCTAACGTGGATTAGCGTTATCATCCAGGCTCCAACAATCAATATTTTAAAGAAAACCGCTTGGTGGTCCAGAAACAAAAGTGGATGGAAGCGATAAGAAGGTTCGTCGTTCCATTGGCTTGCAACAAGGGCCAGTGTTATTATACTCCCACCTAATGCAATTGTGTTGAGCCAGCCCGAAATTTTATCTTTCCCGAGCCACTTTGAAAGTAGTAATTCGGAACACAGAAAAAGGCAAAAGAATAAACCCAAGAAAATTTCAGGTGCAATTCCCGACAGGCTTTGTCGTATATGTATGAGCTGATCGTTTATTTCCAATTGAGCAGGTACAATTTTTGAAGCAAAAGTACATAAAGATGGTAGGGAATCTAGGAGGTGAAATGGATTTAAACGGAAGTTATTTTTCTCATTAATTAAATAATGCTTTGCAAATTGTTGCTATTAAACAACTAAACAATCTTATTATGAAACACTTACGGTTATTTTTTGCATTTTGTTTCGGGTGTTTTGGTTTTTCAGCTTTGGCGCAGGATTCCACAGGTTTAAAAGGCGAACCTTATCATGAATCACCAACCGATACAAAAAAGGCAACATATCTTTTGAAAGATTGGTACTCGGGTTCTATTCGTATGTCCGATAACCAATTTTATGATGGAATTCAGTTGAGATATGATTTGAATAGAGATGAAATCGAGTATCGCAAGGACTCAACACTTTTTAGAATATCAAAAGGTGTTAAAGAATTCACGATTCCATCTGGTATAGACTTATATATTTTCAGGAGCGGCTTTCCTTCGGTAGAGGGACTTACCAGTAACAGTTTCTACCGGATTATGTATGACGGTAAAACCAAATTATTGAAGCGATACAAAAGTCAGATTCAGCAAGAAAAGGCTGCCGCCACCAGGACAATGGAACCGGACGCTAAGTTGTATATTTATAAAGATGATACCGTTACTCCGGTAAAGTTGAGCGATCCGAATAGTTTTCTGAAACTGCTATCTGACGAACGGAATAAAATGCAATATGTGATAAAAGAAGAAGGGTTGGAATTTGGGGGAGACGATGACCTTGCGAAGTTGCTGGAAGAGTATGACTCATATAAGGCCGGCCGGGGTGGGAATTGACTGTATAGAAATCCTTTAATACATCAGGATCAGACCGTTGCAAATTATTTGTGACGGTTTTTTTGTGAATATTGATGGTGTAAATATTTGATGAATATTATTTTTTATATTTAAAATTATATATTAAGGTATTTTACTCAGCCTTCGTTATTACTTTATTATTCCATAACAATTCCTTTACAAGCGCATGGATGATAATGGTGATTTTTGCCTTCTGAATCGGATTAAATTTCTTTGAATCAATACTTAAACGCTGATTACTATGAATTACACTCTACGATTGTGGTTAAGTCATGGAATGCTTAGGAGGTTGAATATCCTCGCATTGGCTTTCTTGACTAGTTTGATGGGGTATGCACAAAATATTACGATTTCAGGCGAGGTAAGTGCCAGCGAAGGAGGGGTTTTGCCGGGAGTAAATGTTCTAATCAAAGGAACTCAAACAGGTACAGTTACCGATGGGGAAGGGAAATATTCTATGACGAATGTTAATCCTGGAGCCGTTCTTGTTTTTTCCTTTATTGGTTATAAAGCTCAGGAGAAAATTGTAGGCAAAGAGAAAATTTTGAATGTAGTGATGGAAGTCGATGCTTCTAATCTGCAGGAGGTTGTCGTGGTAGGTTATGGAGCGCAGAAAAAAGAGAATCTCTCTGGAGCCGTTGATGTTGTTGATAGTAAAGTCCTTCAAGCCAGGCCGATTCAAAATGTGGCTCAGGGCTTACAGGGGGCTGTGCCAAATTTGAACATTGATTTTGCCAGTGGTGAACCGGGCAAAGCACCCAATATAAATATTCGCGGTTTTACATCGATAAATGGTGGTAATCCCCTGATATTAGTCGATAATGTTCCGGTTGATGCTGCGGAATTAAATTTTATTGCTCCATCGGACATCAATTCCATTTCGGTATTGAAGGATGCCTCTTCGGCGGCTATTTATGGAGCCAGAGCTGCATTTGGTGTAATATTGATTACAACCAAATCGGGAGTTAAAGATGGCTTGACAATAGACTATACCAATAACTTCTCATGGGGTAAGCCAACCGTGCTACCAAACAAGATTACGGATCCGTATATCTATATGCGTATGCTTGAGACATCAACTGACAATACGCCATGGGACAATATTAACTATACGGATAGTCAGTACGCATGGGCCAAGGAACGTTCGGATAATCCCAATAGCTCGGATCCTGTCAGGCTTAATCCTCTTGATAAATCACTTTACGAATACATGGGTAATCGGGATTGGACGAAGTATTTTATGGATAATTTTACCGTTTCTCAAAGACACAATCTTGCTTTGGCGGGTAGGTCGGGGAAAACAGGCTACTATTTATCAGGTGCATATGATACCCAGAACGGAGCTTTGAAAATTGCGGAGGATAAATTTACACGCTATACCACAAGGGGTAAAGTGAATTTTAAGCCTTTTAAATGGTTATCTGTTGGTAATAATACGTCCATAGCTCTGACACAAAGAGCGAAACCATATCAATTGTCCATTGGTGCATTGTACGATCTTTTTCCAGTGAGTTGGGATAAAAACCCTGACGGTACCTGGGCCAATACTGATGTAGGAAGAGTAGGAGCCTCACTGACTGAAGGCGGTTTTTCCAATGAAAAAACCAATATGTTTCAAACTACATTCAATACAGAACTTACGTTTTTTGAGGATGCATTACGTTTTAATGCAGACTATACGGCACGGTGGGAGAACGTTAACTATACCGGAAATCAATCAAAAATACGTATTGGCTACGGACCTTCGGATGTGAGGGAGGAGGGCAATAATATTGCGTATCGACGTGCGGATAACATCAATTATTCGGTTTTTAATGCATATACCACATTTAACAAACAGTTTGGAAAGCAAAATCTAACCGCGATACTAGGATACAATCAAGAAGCTAGTAGAACGGAATGGTTTAGTGCTCAAAGGTCGGGCGTGATTTCGGCCTCGCTGCCCAGTATAGGACTGGCTACTGGCGATATGCAGGTACAGGAGCTGGCGAAGGAGTGGGCTATTCGTGGAGCCTTTTATCGTCTAAATTATATTTATAACAATAAGTACATTGTTGAATTGAATGGACGGTATGACGGTTCATCTAAATTTCCCAAGAATAAACGATTTGGATTTTTTCCCTCAGCCTCCGCAGCCTGGAAAGTGGACGAAGAAAACTTCTGGAAACCGCTGCTTCCTGTAATTAATTCATTTAAAGTCAGGGGTTCTTATGGTATGTTGGGAAATCAGTTTGTAAACGAGTATGGTTATATAGCCACGATGGAAACAAGAAGGAGCGGCTATATGATAGGTGGCACTGTACCACAAGAAGTTACTTCTGATACTTTGGTTTCACCCAATTATACCTGGGAAAAAGTAAGGTCTGGAAACATAGGTGTTGATCTGGGATTTTTTCAACAGAAAATCACAGTTTCACTGGATATGTACAGACGAAATACAATTGGAATGCTTACGCGCGGTAGAGATTTACCGGATGTACTCGGAGCTAAGGAGCCAAATGAAAATGCAGCAGATTTAAAAACCAAAGGTTGGGAAATGTCTCTTGGTTATGATGACGATTTTAACTTGGCAGGGAGTCCATTGCATTTTAATGTCAAATTGAATTTGTCAGACAACGGTTCCTATATTACTTCATTTGAGAATCCAAACAACACGATAACCCAATATTACAAGGGCATGCGTTTGGGTGAAATGTGGGGGTTACAGAGTGATGGATTATTTCAGAATCAGCAAGAAATCGAGAAACTAGATCAATCTCAAATTATTCCATGGGGTGCATTATCCATTGTGCCCGGATGGCCTAAGTATAAGGATTTAGATGGAAATGGGAAAATTGAAAAGGGGACAACCATCGACAATCCCAAAGATTTGTCTGTCATTGGAAATGTTTTACCTCGTTTGCGGTTTGGGGTTAATCTAGCTGCTGAATGGAAGGGGTTTGATGTTCGTGCATTTGTACAAGGAATTGGTAAAATGGATTATTACCCTTTACATTATTTGTACTGGGGTTTTTATCAACAACCTTATGCTGGTGGATATCACCACCTTTTGGATTATTATAGGGGAGCCGATGATAGTGAAGTTCAGCGCGCCAAGCATTCACAATCTTACATTGATGCTGGATTGGCATCCGCAAATACTGATGCTAAGTTTCCAGTTTTACAATCGTGGCTGGCAGACAGAAACCTCGGTGAGAGAATTGATGAGTCTCAGGGACTTGCTATTCCACAAACCAGATACTTGTTGAGCGGAGCATATCTTCGTCTAAAGAATTTAACGGTTGGCTACACAGTAAAGACCCGCCTTCTTGAACGTATACATGTGAAACGTCTTCGGATTTATGCAAGTGGAGAGAATATTACCGAGTTTTCAAAAGTGAAAAAGTATTTTGACCCTGAAGCGGTGACCGATAATGTTGATAAAGTAAATCCATCGAAAAGTACTGGCAGTGGCTGGGGGTATGCGTACCCTTTCCAAAGACGTTATTCTTTTGGTTTAGAGGTTCAGTTTTAATCATGTCTAATAAGGATCCAAATGAAAAAATATATTCAAATATCTCTGCCCGTATTAATTCTTTTATTTTCGGGATGTAATGATGATTTTCTAGATCGATTTCCAGAGACTCAGATTACCAAGGAAAATTTCTTTAATAGCGAAGCTGATTTAGAAACCTATATGTACAGCCTGTACGATTTTCCAGGGGTTGGAATTTATGTTGCAGATGCTTCTACCGATAATGCACCAACCACTGGCACCACAGAAATTAAGAGCATGATGGTTGGTACACCGTCAGCTTCAACCATTACCGCGGGATGGGATTGGGGGCAATTAAGAGACATCAATTTTTTTCTCGATAACTTCAGAAAAGCGCCAATTAGTGAGGAAGCCTTGAATCACTATGAAGGATTAGCTCGTTTTTTTCGTGCTAAATTCTATATGGAAAAAGTCAAACGTTATTCTGATGTCCCCTGGTATGAGCACATGCTATCACCAACCGATGAGGCATTAAATAATCCACGGGATCCCAGATCCTTGGTTGTCGATAAAATCTTTGAAGATTATGAATTTGCAAGCCAGCATGTAAGGGATAGTGAAACAAGACCAGGTGCTGTGAACAAATCGGTAGTATTAGCATATAAAGCGCGGCACGCTTTGTATGAAGGCACATTTAGAAAATACCATGGCGAACTGTCTCTGCAAGCTAGTTCGGCTAAGTACCTGCAAATCTCTAGGGATGCAGCCAAGCAGCTAATAGAAAAAGGTACATATAAACTTCATACGGGCTATGCGACACTATTTAATGATGTGAATCTAGAAAGTAATCCAGAAGTAATTTTAGGTACCTTTAGTGAGCAGGATAAGAGGAATAGTGGTTGGTGGGGTGCTTTTATGTTTGGGAATTACGAGGCAAGTCCCGCGAAAGATTTGATTCAGTCCTATTTAATGAAAGATGGAACTCCATATACCAATCAGGCGAATTATAGAACAAATCTTTTTGTAAATGAATTTAAAAACCGAGACCCTCGCCTTTCCGCTACAATCGCTTACCCAGGTTGGGAATTGGTGAATGCCACAACCTATTCACAGGGGGCTGGAATTTATGTGCAACAGTTTGCTAAAAACCAATCGGGGTACCACCAACTTAAAGGATTTGTGAACGAGAAGGAAGTTTCAAAAGCGAATAGTTTAGACGTACCTGTGATTCGTTTCGCTGAAACATTATTAACCTATGCAGAGGCAAAAGCAGAGTTAAGTGAGTTAACACAGGCCGATTTGGATATTACAATCAATAAGCTTCGATCACGGGTTGGGATGATTCCCCTGAGCATGAATCCCGTGGCTGATCCTGTTTTGAAGAGCCAATATCCATCGGTCTCTGGGGTAAATGCATCTGTATTGTTGGAGATAAGAAGGGAGCGTAGAGTAGAATTGGCCATGGAAGGTTTTAGATATGATGATCTTATGCGGTGGAATGCCGGAAAGTTGTTGGAAAAAGAACCGGAGGGATTATATTTTCCGGGCTTAGGTAAATACGATTTAACCGGCGATAATGTTGAGGATGTCAAACTTATATCAGTATCCGAATCGATTCCTGAAGATAAGAATAAAGAAACCAATTCTTTGGGTGTTAAATTGATATATTACCGGGTAGGACCGATCGGAAGCGATGCATCATTCTTTTTGCAAAGTGGAAGTATTGTTACCGATCCTGAACGAGGGACATTTCAAGAACCCAAGTTTTATTATCGGCCAATTCCACAGGCGCAGGTAACACTCAATCCTGCATTGTCTCAAATATTTGGCTGGTAGAATTCATTATCTCATTGAGAGTTAATTCTATGGGTTATTGTCAGAGCTATAATTTAATTACTTGCTGTATTTTATGAAATTAAAAATGATCACCCAATTATTGACGGTTACCTGTGTTTTAGTAGTTACCGCTAGTAGTTATGCGCAGCAAAAGGATAATAAAAAGGCACTATTTGTTATCGTAGATGGTATTTCGGCTGAACAGCTTAAAAAGGTTGCTACACCGCATTTGGATGCAATTGTAAAGGTCGGCGGTTATACCCAAGCTTACGTAGGTGGAGAGAAAAGTACGTATAGCCAAACGCCAACAATTTCAGCAGTGGGTTACAACAGTCTTTTGACGGGAACCTGGGTGAATAAGCATAATGTATGGGATAACAACATTCAAGCACCGAACTATCACTACTGGACAATTTTTAGGTATTTCCAGGAAGCATATCCAGCTAAGAAAACAGCTATTTTTTCCACCTGGCTAGATAACCGCACCAAACTGATTGGAACGGGGTTGCCCCAGACCAACCATTTAAGGGTGCATTATTCGTTTGACGGTTTAGAATTAGATACGTTAAATTTTCCTCACGATAAGGACGCGGGCCATATTCTGAAAATTGACGAAAAAGTGGTTGATGAGGCTGCCAGCTATATTTCGGAACAGGCTCCGGACCTTTCCTGGGTATATCTGGAATATACCGATGATATGGGGCATAAGTTTGGAAACAGCGAACGCTTTAATAAGGCGATTGGCTATATGGACAATCAGATGGGACGCCTGTGGAAAGCGATACAATACCGGGAGAAAAACTTTGGTGAAGATTGGCAGATTTATATAACGACCGATCATGGCCGCAGCGAACCCACCGGACAGAATCATGGGGGGCAGTCTGATGCTGAGAGAAGTACTTGGATCGTAACCAATGCCAAAGGGCTTAACGGTTATTTTAAGGGTAATGCAGGCATTGCGAAGGTTCCAGGGATTGTAGATATAATGCCCTCATTGGCCAGGCATCTGGATATACCTATCAAGCACGAGCAGGCTATGGAAGTGGATGGAGTGCCTTTGACAGGTAAGTTGTCGGTACTTTGGCCTAACGTAGTTAAAGAAAACGGAAAAATAAAGATAACCTGGAAGTCGTCTGAAAAGGAAGGTAATGTGAAAATCTGGATATCTACAACCAATAAATTTGAGGAAGGAGGAAGTGACAGATATCTATTGATGGGAGAAGTTGCCGTTATTGCTGAACGTGCATCCATCGATATATCTAAGCTGCCTAAAGGTTTTTACAAAATTGTGTTAGAGGGTAAATACAATATGGTAAACAAATGGATTGTGGAATAAGTGTTTGGTTGTATACATAGAAAATAAAATAGCGACCTACACACCGTAGGTCGCTATTTTATTTTGATCGGTCTTCCGATTTTATTTCAAAAGGGCATCTCTTTTCGCAATGAAAGTTGCCTTGGTTTTTTCAAGCTTAATTTTTTCAGCAGCTGTTGCTTTAGAAATTTCTGAGTCCAAACGATCGATTTCTTTTGTGAAAGAATCGTACTCAGTACGGGCAGAAGCGCTTAGCTTCTCAACTTTGCTATCAATTGCATTAGCAGCGTCTTTGCCAGCGTCCTTTACATCAGATGCGATATCTTGTGCACCTTCTTTTACGTCAGTTGCGGCGTCAGAAATAGCATCTTTTGCATCCGAAGCACCTTCTTTTACGTCGTTGGCAACGGCTTCAGTAGCTTCTTTGGTTTCGTTTTCTGCTTTTTTAGAGCAAGCAGTAAAAGTAAATGCACTAATCAAAAGTGCAAATCCCACGTTAAAAATAGTCCGTTTCATTAATGTGTAGTGTTAAATTGTTTTTATAAATTGAATAAAGTAATCATTACTATTTGCTACTTCCACAATTGGACGTGAAATAAGTAACAGGTAACATAAATTTAAATAAAAATTCTGGACCTATTGTTGTTCAGCTACTTCCTTCTTTTTCCCAAAAACATAAGACACTCCAAAGTGGCTTTTCAGAACCCCACTATCGAAACTATCTTTTACATATGGATTCAACTCTAAAAGGAGTTGAATCCTTCTATTTTGTGGTAAGGGAGCAATGCGGACTCCAAAATTTACGGAATAACCGTCAATGGTGATGAGGTCCGCACTTGAATCTGCAATTCGATACAACGGATTCAACCGTAAACCACCGCCTATATACCATTGCACGATCTCACCCTTTTTTAGATTGATCATGGGCAATATGTCAATACTCATGCTGCTAAACAATGAATTGGTTTGCAGCCGAGTGTCCAGCCATATGGCTTTCTGCGTACTGGTGGTTACCGAAAGCAAGTTGCTCCACGGATAATATCCAACGGATGCCTGTGCCCTTAGTTCTGCTTTTCCACAGAAAACAAATAGGATTACAAGGGCAAATAATTTTTTCATTTATAACGAATAAGGCAACCGGTGAATGAATGAACAAAAAATTAGCGACGAAGTGCTTTGCCAAGCTTTCCAGCTGCCTGCATCGTATTCATTTTTTTCATCATTTTACGCATTTCATCAAACTGTTTGATGAGGTTGTTTACCTGTAAAATTGAGGTGCCACTACCATTTGCAATACGCTTTTTACGGCTACCGTCAATGATTTCCGGATTTTCTCTTTCTTTCTTGGTCATTGACTGAATAATTGCTTCAATAGGTTTGAAGGACTCATTGTCAATATCCATATCC
>CALGRQ010000231.1 GCA_937880795.1 uncultured Dyadobacter sp.
GACTCGAAGGGAGCGTTAACAACCTGGCCAATGAAATGTATTTTACCAGGCGCGCAACAGGCTATCCCGGTCCGGGTATACTACCTTCGGATGGAAGGAGTTTTTATCTGACTTTGCAGTTCAAACTTTGAGTTGGTTATATATGCCATTAATATCTGGATATAGCAGATTATGAAGTTTGTAAACAGGAAATTTTGATATCGTCAAAATTTCCTGTTATACCCAATTCGAACCACCTGCGTTTCGTAATAATCGTTGCTGATATACCTGAAACCGGTTCCGTTTACAGTCTTTTTGATTACCATGGTATTTAGCAAGTCGGTGGCGTTGATGTAGAACTCTCCCTTATTGACCGTCTTTTTCAGCCCAGCATCCAGAGAAAAACGTGAGCCGGTTTTTCCCTGTGGAATAATGTCGGGAGCCAGATAAACAGCTGAAAGTTGTGCTTCCAGGTTGGGTTTGAATTTCATCATGGCGCTTACCTTTCCACTTCCGGACGTTAACGATTGGCGATCAGCGGAGAATACATTGGGTTTAGGGTATAGGTTTTCGACCGAAAAAGCATTGATCTGATTTTTATAAACGTTCAGGTTGGTGTTCAAAGTGAGCCAATCGCTTAATTTTTGTTGCCAGATTAATTCTGCTCCTGTGTTGTAACTTCGTCCTGCATTCTGGAATATGTTGTAAATGATGGTATTCCCGGGTACAATACTGCCTATGCGTGTGATGGTTCCACTAGCAATTTTGTGGTATAGCGCAGCATAAATGTACCCGTTCGTCCAGTCCGTTTTATAGCCTGCTTCCAGGGTTTGGGTAAATTGAGGTCTGAGTCCGGGATTTCCCACCTTAATAATCTCCGCATCGTCGTATTTCGGGAAAATACGTATATCCACTTCATTGGGCCTGTCCACACGTCTGTTGTAAAAAACGGAAAACTTATTGTGATCATCCAGTTTATAAGCCAGCCTAACATTGGGAAAGGGCTGGGTATAGCTGTAACCACTGCTTTTGTAGGTAGGGTGGTTGGGGTTAACAGCGTAGCGCAGTTTTACATATTCCAGACGTAAACCCGCTTCGACTTCAAACCGTTGATTTTCGAAAACGTAATTTCCGTAAACAGCCGGAATTGTTTCATTGTAATTGGCCCAACCGCCGGCAGCGCTGTCAATAGGTGAATTCAGTCCCGGGAAAAATTGCATATTGGTGGGTATATAGCGTCTGCGAACTTTTACTCCACCTTCCAAATGACCGTATTTTAAAGGTTTTACGTAATCCGCGGTTAAGTCAAAAACGTTCTCGTCGGACAATAACTTAAATGCATCCTTTCCAGTGGAGGTTGGAAGGATATTGGTGAAAAAGTATTTTTCATCCTCCCGGTGAAAGGTATAGTTGAGCCCCATATTGAGTAGATGTCCGGGTTGTTGAAATTTGTGCTGGAATGCTGTGGTTGCGGTAACGGTTGTCTTAAGCTCATCTTCCAGAAACTGCCACAGTCGTTTCCGCTCGGTCAGGGTGGCGTTGTAAAAGGGTTCGTCCCCCCGGTCAATGATCTTCTCGGAGCTGAATAATCCTGAAATGGTAAAAGTATTGTTGTTGTTGATATTCCAGTCGAGCCCCGCTTTTGTGGTGAATATATTGGTATTGCGGTTCCTTTTCGTTTGCTGACGAACCACATCTCCATTGTCATAAAACCGGTCAACAAACTCGTTTTTGTTCAATGTCGGCGTATGCAGGTAATCGCCCTGGAAGAAGATATTCGTTTTATTTTTTTTATAGTTCAGTGAAACAGAAGGATTCAGTTTTAGGGTATTGCGGTACTGAGGTCTGATATCGGGCAGGTTGTCTTTTTTGATCCAAAGTGCACCCAGTCCTGTTGAAAATCCCACTTTTCCATTGAAGCCTTCCTGTTTATTCTTTTTATAAATGATATTGATAATACCTGCATTGCCATTGGCATCGTATTTGGCCGACGGGTTATTAATCACCTCAATTTTTTCGATGGCCGAAGACGGTATATTATCCAGTCCGGTTTGACTACCAAAGCCCGTCAGAGCAGTTTGTTTACCATCGATTAAAATAACCACTTTATCGTTTCCACGTATTTGGACTTTGCCGTCCTGGCCGGTGGTGATCCCCGGAAGGTTTTTCATTACCTGTAACAATGAACCTCCATTCTGACTGATTTGATCCGTGACAGAAAACGTTTTCTTGTCCATGCGGTTATCGGGGCCGTCCGCTGCGCCACCCACAACAGTCACTTCATTGAGTTGCTGTATATCCTCCTTGATTACCACATTTCCCAGGTCCAGAAATTTACTGAGTGTACCAATTAAAACAGGTTGTTTGGTCGTGTGATAGCCAATGTAGGATGTTTCCAAAAGATAATTCCCAGAAGAAATATCTGTAAAGTTGAATTGTCCTGCTTCCGTGGTAATGGTCCCAGCCACAAAACTGCTATCTGTATTATTTTTAAGCGAAACCGTCGCAAAAGGAATGGGGTGGTTGTCTTTTACATCACGCACCGTTCCGGAAACCGTTACTTTAATAGTCTGAGCGTGAAGGTTCATTGAACACAACATGGCCACAAACAGTATTTTTAATAGTTTCATTGGAGTTGTTTTAAAGAATTACTCCAGTAAAGCTGTAAACTGATTTTAAAGAAATTTTAAACAAATACTTTGCGTATTTGAGCGACTATCGGTTTCCACAGAAAAAATTTAGAAATTGGTTTTACGTTTACTGGCAGTTTGAATTTCTATTCCTTTTGTTAACACGATGAAGCGTACAAATTCCGGTCGTTTAACGGCCCTAAAAGATCAACCTCTGTTCTTGGTTGTCTTACTGATCATGATTTTGATTGGTGTTTCCACCCTTACCCGAATCGTATTATTGTTTAAGGCGGCAGGAGGGGTAGATTTTAGTCTAGTCAATATTCTGGGGATTTTTGGAATTGGTTTTGTTTACGATCTTATTAATGCCGCCTATTTTGTACTGCCCCTGGTGTTATATATATGGCTAAGTTCGAGGAAAGTATGGAAACGAACCTGGCACAGATGGTTCACCATTTTTCTCTTCTTTATTTTCGTTTTTGGACTATTGTTCAATGCAGTGTCTGAATGGGTTTTTTGGGATGAGTTTAGCTCCCGGTTTAATTTTATAGCCGTTGATTACCTGGTTTATACCAACGAGGTGGTCGGGAATATTCAGCAGTCTTACCCGGTTGGTTTGATCATAAGCCTACTAACGGGGCTCACAATTGGTTTAATTTTTGCAATCCGATCCATTGTAAATGCAGCTGATAACCAGCAATATGAATTCAAAAAAAGAACCATTGCTTTTGTTTCGTATATCGTCCTGTTGATCGTGCTTTTTCCCCTGATCAGTAATAAGTACCGTCAGTTTAGCCAAAATACATATGTGAACGAACTCGCGGGGAACGGATTGTATGAACTGTTTTCAGCCTATTTGAATAACGAGCTCGACTATGATCAGTTCTATTCCAAGCTGCCGGAGCAGGATGCGTTTATTAGGATACGTTCCCTTATAAAAACACCGGAAAGTCAGTTTGTAAACAACGATCCATTTAGTATTGAAAGGACAATCACCCATAAAGGAGAAGAGAAAAAGATGAATGTGGTTTTGATTAGCGTGGAAAGCCTCAGTGCCGATTTTCTGGGTGTTTTTGGTAACACACAATCTATCACGCCGAATCTGGATTCGCTCGCCGCTCAAAGCCTGCTGTTTACAAATCTATATGCGACGGGTACCCGAACGGTGAGGGGGTTGGAAGCTTTGTCCATTTGTACGCCACCCACACCGGGGCAATCCATTGTTCGCCGACCGAAAAATGAAGGACTGTTTTCCATGGGAAGGGTTTTTGAGCAAAAGGGTTATGAAAGTAAGTTCATTTACGGAGGATATGGCTATTTCGATAATATGGGTTATTTCTTTGCCAATAATAGCTATACCGTTGTAGACAGAACTGCTCTGGCCAAAAAGGATATCGATTATGAAAACATTTGGGGTGTAGCGGATGAAAATCTCTTTACACTGGCATCGAGAGAAATTGAAAAAACCACGCAAGCTGGTAAACCTGTCTTTGCGCACATCATGACCACATCCAATCACAGGCCGTATACCTATCCGGATGGGCGGATTGATATACCCTCACATACGAACAGGGAAGGTGCCGTGAAGTATACGGATTATGCCATTGGTCAGTTTATTAGAAATGCTTCGAAAACGGCATGGTTTAAGAACACCATGTTTGTAATCGTGGCCGACCATTGTGCTTCCAGTGCCGGGAAAACGGATCTTCCTGTGAATAAATATAAAATACCACTGATGATATTTGCACCGGGATATATAAAACCGGATAAGATGAACAGGCTGATGAGCCAGATCGATCTGGGGCCGACGATTCTCGGTCTTCTCAATTTTTCTTACAGGAGCAAATTCTTTGGATATGATATTTTTAAACTGGAACCGGGCCGTGAGCGGGCGTTTATAAGCACTTATCAAAGTCTGGGATATATCAGAAACGACAGTTTGGTGATTTTAAGGCCGCAGCGCAAAGTGCAGACATATCTTCCAAACTTTGAGGATGGCACTGCGGCTGAAACAAATCCTAATATACCGCTTACGCAGGAGGCGATTGTCTGGTATCAAACGGCAAGTTATCAATTCAAAAACAAGCTAATGAAGTAAGTACAATTACCAGATGATAACCAGGGTTCCGGCAATAATCAGCAGGGCCCCGGTTATTACTTTTACATCCACCTCTTCTTTTAGAAATACAACGGACAAACCAATGGCGATGGCTACACTTAATTTATCTATGGGTGCAACCCTGAAAACATCACCCGTTTCCAGGGCTTTAAAATAGAAAATCCAGGATAGTCCCGTAGCGATTCCGGATAGTACCAAAAAGACAAGATTGCTTTTGCCCAGCTCCTTTACTTCTTTGAATTGTCCACTAAAAATAACAATACCCCAGGCTATCAGCAATATGACGACGGTCCGAATGGCTGTGGCTACATTTCCGCTGATTCCTTTCACGCCAACTTTGGCCAGTACAGAAGTTATCGCAGCAAACAGAGCGGACAACAGGGCATAGTATTTCCACATTGGACATCGGAATAAAAATATGAACAGTAATTGTAGGTTTGATGCTCTTAAATGAGAGGGAATTTTGTCTTACTCTAATCCCAACTAGCCGCATTAGTCAGCCAGCGCCAGCCTGATCTCCACGCGTCGATTAAACCGCCTGTTTCTTTCGGTGTCGTTGGGAGCAGCGGGTCTTGTGCAGCCATATGCTTTACTTTTTATTTGAGCGGGAGCTATATGGTTGGCTACCAATTGTTGTCGAATCAAATCAGCCCGTTGCATAGACAGTAGCATATTTTTCTCTGGATCACCGATGTCGTCGGTATGCCCATGGAGTTCTATTCTTGTAACTTCATGTTTTGCAATAAAAGCGAGGAGGTTTTCTAATACTTGTCCCGAGCGGGTTGACATGGTGGTGTTGCTCTGACTGAAATACAGCACAGTAGAGATTTCATTGTTTAACATAGATCTTGTAGACTGCCCCCTGACCTCATTTTTATCGGATTGGGGGGTAAGATAAAAAACCTCGGTTGCATTCATCTCGCTGGTTAGTACAGACTCCTTTAAGGTTATATAACCAGGCGCTTCAATGGTAAATTGAGCAGTATTGTTGAGCGGAATCTTATAAGTATAGCTCGGATTTTCGAAAATGGGATCTATTGGATTATCAGGATTTTGGTTCACTACAAGAATGCTGGCATCCACCGGTTGGAAAGTCTCCTTGTCCAAAACGCGAACGGTAACTCGAGATAAGGAAACCCGCGCGGCTTTTTCTGTATTTTTAGCGGACCTCAACTGGCAGTAAGCTGCCCCCTGATTGATTAGTACGAGAATTATGAAAGGAATTATCGTCTTCATAGCCGATCACGCTTTATGTAACTCCATATACAACTTTATAAAGTTAAATATTGAGTAAAATAAATGCAAAAAAAGACAGCCTAGGTATGATAATCTTTTAAAAGACTTTTAGTTCTTTTTGGTCGTCTGTTACCGTCGCGGGCAGACAATCCGTAATACCCTTACGGAGGGCATCTATCAGGCGTGTTTTTACCTGCTCTCGGTTTACCACCAAACAAACTTCACGGGCCGGTTCAGGAAATTGGAAGTGGCGTATATGTTTTTTTCTTTCATCCGATAGTTCGTCAATGGCGAGTTCTGGCAGAATAGTGATACCGCCATTTCTATCCACCATACGGATGAGGGTTTCAATACTTCCGGATCTATAGTTAAAACTATTGCCGAACTGACTTTTTCGGCTGAGTTCGCATAGTCGTTGTATTTGTGTTCTGAAACAATGTCCTTCTTCAAGCAACCAAAGCTCGTTTGGTTCAATATCACCAGGTAAAATATAGCGTTTGTTGTATAGGTCCACTTTGTCAGACACATAGGCAAAGAAACGTTCTTTGTATAGCGGTAACTCTTGCAAGCTACTTTCCCCTGAAAGGGTAGCGACAATACCAACGTCCAGATTTCCCATTTTTAATTCGGACATAATTTTTTCGGTAATCAATTCTGAAACATGCAGACGAATTTCCGGGTAGGTTTCAATAAAGGGCTGTACAAAATGGGGTAGCAAATAAGGAGCGATGGTAGGTATAATGCCAATCCGCAATTCGCCGGATAAATCACCGTTGAAGTTGCGTGCCAATTCTTGCATTTTGCCGGTTTCATGTAAAATTGCTTTGGCCTGATCAATAATTTGTCTGCCAATTGCCGTCGGAACAATGGGTTGTTTGGTACGGTCAAAGATTTTTATACCCAATTCTTCTTCTAACTTTCTGATCATCATGGACAACGTGGGTTGCGTTACGTTGCAATGCTCCGCGGCTTGTACAAAGTGCCGGTGGTTGTCAACGGCAATAATATATTCGAGTTGTTGAATGTTCATATCTGTTTGAAACGCTAAAAGGGTGCAGACATTCCGGCCATCACAGGATGAGGGTATCTATATAAGTAATATCTATGCAAAGGTAATTATAATCATTTTTATTGATTGATTTTTCATTGCAAAACATGTTTAAAAAAACAGCATCTGCAATTGGTTTGATTTATTGTAAAAGATGTAACTGGCTATATTTATTAAACACCAGGTTAAATAAAAATTAAATTTGATTGAAATGGGGGTTCTATCACAACAAGACAATGCCTATAATCGTATTTTTGGTGAACAAGTAAACAGTCACTTAATCAGAAATAGAAATGAAAAAGCTTAGAATGTTGGTGGTGGCGGCATTTTTAATATTTGCCGGAAATTCTTTTGCACAAACTGCTCAGCCAGCTACCGCTACAAAGCCCGCAGCGGCCACGAAGAAAGTAGAGGTTACAAAAACCAAAGTAGAGACTAAGACAGAAAAGCACGTTTCAGAAAACAGAAAATTAAAAGCAGACGGAACTCCTGATAAACGATATAGTGAAAACAAGCATTTGAAAAAAGACGGAACGCCCGATAAGCGTTTCAAAAGCAATGCTGAAAAGACCGCTAAGAAAAAAAGTTAAAAATTTTTCTTGAATAAATTAGGGTAAGCGCCTGGCTGATTGTCATTTTACTGAACAACAGTCAGGCGCTTATTTTATAGTTAATCGAACCGGTTGCCAATGAATATTTCCAAGATTGAAGGACCAGATCTGAATAGAGACAGAGAACAGGAATTTGAAATGGTCTTTAAGAAACATTTCAAAAGTCTTCATTCCTATGCATGTACCATTGTTAAGGACGAGGTAATGGCAGAAGAAATGGTGCAAAACGTTTTTTGCAGACTGTGGGAGAAAACGGATCAAATTCAAATTAGGGAGTCGGTGAGCGGGTATCTCTACCGATCGGTTTATCACGAAAGTCTTAATTATTTAAAGCACCTAAAAGTTCGGGAAGCGTATCAGACCTATTCATTAAATCAAATGGAAACGCATGACAGTAGTACCCATCAGTTAGAACTGAAAGAATTGGAAGAGCGCCTGGATGTTGCCTTGAAGGAGCTTCCGGAGAAATGCCGTACCATTTTTCATATGAGCCGATTTGAGGAATTGAAATATCAGGAAATTGCTGACAGGCTTGATATACCCTTGAAAATGGTAGAAAATCAGATGGGTAAAGCGCTTCGGTTGTTGCGCATGAAGTTGGTCGATTTTCTGCCTGCTTCTATTTTGTTATTTTTTCTTGGACATTAAACAGAACGATCGTGAATATGGAAGCTAATGAAATGATGGATGATCTTCTGGTTAAATTAATGCTTGGGGAGGCTACCGAGGAGGAGCATAAACGTGTGACTGAGTGGCTAAAAGAGAAGCCGGAAAATGAGCGATACTATGCGCATTTTAGGTTAATATGGTCGCAAAGTAAGGAGTTAGCCGTGAATAGTACAGTGGATGAAAATGAAGCCTGGAAGCGTTTTAAAGTAAGAACAGATAAGGAGCCTGTGGCTGCTGTGGTACCGTTAAATAAATGGCGAAGCTGGTACAGCATTGCAGCGGCAATACTGGTTTTAGTGGGAGTAGGAGGGGTAGGATATTTAGCGATGATTAAAAAAAGTGCTTCTGAGTATTTGACGGTAAAGTCCGATGCGAGGGCCGTAGTAGATACCCTGCCCGACGGATCGGTAGTTACCCTGAACAGGCGGTCATCTATTGCGTATTCGGAAGATTTTAATGATGGGGAAACACGAGCTGTTACTTTGACGGGGGAAGCGTTTTTTGATGTAAAGCCAGATAAAAGTAAACCGTTTGTCATTAAGATCAACGATGTTACAGTTCGGGTATTGGGTACATCGTTCAATGTGAAAGGGAATGATCGGCAGACCGAAGTGATTGTGGAAACTGGTCGCGTTGAGGTTGGTAAAGCGGATAAAACCATTCAGATTAATCCACAGGAGAAGGTGACTGTGGGCAAGGATGATATGGAACTTGAGAAAGAAACAAGCAATAATGATTTGTATAAGTATTACCGAACAAATGAGTTTGTTTGCAAAGATGTAAATCTACCGGATTTGGTGGAGCGTTTAAATGAAATTTATCAGGCCAAGATTGTCATTGAAAACGAAAAGCTGAAAAACTTACGCATCAATACAACCCTACGGCAGAAATCGCTGTCAACGGATTTACATGTGATCGGACAAACTTTTGATATAAAAGTAGAATATCGGGGAGATTCGATCGTACTTAAATAGATCTAATCTTTTCGGATGAATTTGCATAAATGTATACTACTCAGCATCGTACTACCGGGTATTCTTTGGATAGCCGGTAGTTTCTCGTTGGTGCATGCACAAAAACTGCTCCATAAATCTGTAAGTGTTTCGGTTAGTCAGCAACCGGTAGCACAGGTGCTCCATTCCATAGAGAAGCAAGGTAAATTCTATTTTTCGTACAACAGTGATGTAATTCCGGGCGATAGTTTGGTTACTTTTTCCGCATATAATCAACCGCTACATCTTGTCCTGGACGGATTACTGAGCGGACGTTATTTGTATAAAGAAACCGGTGAATACATAATTTTGCAGCGTGCACCTGTGGAGAAGTACTTTCTGGTAACCGGCCATCTTGAAGACCAGGAAACAGGCAAACCAGTGGATTATGCGAGCGTTTATTCAAAATCACTCCTGGTGTCAACCCTCTCGAACGAAGACGGCTCCTTTCGCTTGAAAATGAAAGACCCCGTATTCCCCATGCGTGTGAGTGTCAGTAAAATTGGATACGCCGACACAACGATTTTGATAAATACAGGAAAAGAGCGAAGGTGGGATATAACACTGGTTCCTCGTGCTGTTGATCTGGATGAGGTGGTCGTATACAATTCAGGAGCGGACCGAACCTGGTTGGCCCGGCTGTTTGTGTCGTCTCAATTGCGTAGGCAAAGTCGTAATATAGGTAAGTTCTTTGTGGCGTTACCTTATCAGCTTTCTCTGACACCCGGGCTAGGTACGCATGGACGAATGAGTGGGCAGGTGACGAACAAGGTGTCGTTGAATTTGATAGGGGGGTATACTGCCGGCGTTAATGGAGTGGAGTTGGCCGGTGTGTTTAATATTTCGAGAAGTAGGGTGCGCGTAGTGCAAATGGCCGGCGTTTTCAACATTGTATCAGGTGCGGTAAAAGGTGTACAAATGGCTGGCGTGCACAATAAGGTTATGGAGTCAGTAACGGGCTTACAAGCGGCAGGTGCTTTTAATAAGGTGAGCAATGGTATGAGGGGTGTACAAATGGCTGGGGCGATCAATCAGGTTCAGGGAAGTGTTTCCGGGTTGCAAATGAGCGGATTGGCGAATGTGGGAAAGGAAAAGGTAAGTGGGTTGCAGTTGGGTCCAATCAATTATGCTAAAAACCTGCAAGGTGTGCAAATAGGGGTTGTGAATATAGCCGACAGTTCCTCCGGATATAGTTTTGGTTTAATAAATATTACAAAGAAAGGCAAAGGAAGTGTGTCTCTGCTAGCCAATGAGCTTGTGCCGGCAAATATCGTTTGGAAAACAGGAAGCCGACATATATATAGTTTACTCAGCGTGGGAACCGGAATGAGTAGTTCGGCAAAGGCGGTTGTATATGGCTTTGGTTTTGGTAAAGATTTTCGCGTGGGCAAGATATTAACCTTGTCCCCTGAATTGGTGAGCCACACTGTATATACCGGTCATAGGGACAAAATGATTGGCATTTACCGTTTACAATCGTTATTGGATGTGCGCTTGGCTAAAAACATTTCAATATCAGGAGGACCAGCCATAGCGATTTCACCAGATAAAAATCTGGAATCTGCTCGTGGTTTTAAGGATTTTCCTCCCACTACCTATGTGAATTTTGATATAGGCAGTAAAACCGCAGGTTGGCTTGGTTGGCAGGCTGGTATAAGTTGGAACTATGGTTCGGTACTGTAACGGTTAACTTGTAAACAAAATAGGCCAGAAGTGCACTGCACGCTGACCTATTCAATTTTATGATGGCGTAGATTTGTTAGTATAATAAAAATCAGATCTCGATCTCCATAAAATTTACTGCAAACGAACAACAGACAGATAAGCATCCCCTGCAAGGGTGGCTATACCTATCATACCCGCGAATTGGAGTTGTAAGGTAGATCCTGCCGGTAAGTCGGCTATTACACTGGAATGGAAGCTATTGGTTGCAACTAATGAGGATGATACAGATCCAGAAAGAGGCGAGCCGTTTAGGGTTATTCTGGATGACATCAGAAGTGAAGCGGTGGTATTGGCTTTGTAGGATATTTGTAGCGGCCAGCATGGGTAACGGTAAGGATCGTATTACCTCCTGTCATTGAAAATCCGTCTCCTAAGTTGTGTGCGTTGGGGAGATTCACTACACTTCCACCTAAAATGACAGTTATCGTCGAACCGGAGGTATTGGCTACATAAGCACTTTTCCCAGCTGGTGTGGCTGTATCGGCAGTCGTGGTCAAACGCCCCCATCCTGCACTGGAATAATAATAGAAGCCCGATTGATTGTTTGTTTGAAACACCAACAATCCCTGTGCCGGCGATACAATGGCTTCTCGCTCAGCTTGGGTCATTCTAGGAGTAAGGAGACCCTTTGTTGTTGACTGTATTTCCAATTGAGAAGAGGCATCAGGGGTGGTAGTCCCTATACCGACCTGTGCACGGGAAAATGTTACAGTGAAGGCAATCAGCAAAGTGCTTAACAACACCTTCATATGTGGTAGGGAAACGAGGCGATTCATATAGAATATTCTTGTCATAATCATCATGTTTAATGTTTGAGAATTTTGATGACCTGTTTGTGGCCATGAACGGTTTGTATCTGTACGTAATAGATTCCTGTGGGGTATTCTTTCATGCTAACCTCTTGACCCATTTTTGGTTTGGAGAGTTGGAAAAGCATTTTACCTGAATAATCAGCCAAGACCAGCTTAGCAAGATCGACACTGGATCCTATGCGCAGTTTATCTGTTACCGGATTGGGGTAAACGGTTAATAATTGAACCTCGGTTATGCGCAGATTACGTATACCGCTGTATGCATACTTACCATTTGTGTCCATCATCTTGAGTCGATAGTAATGGGTACCTGTGCGAGGTGTAGGATCCGTAAAATGGTAATCTTGTTGTATGGTGCTATGGGTGGCCGCTTTCACCGAGCCCACTATGTTCCAATTTTTTGCATCTAAACTCTGTTGAATTTCAAAGAAGTCGCTTTGACGTTCGGTAGAAGTTTGCCAGTTTAGCGTAGCTAAATTTCCTTCATGCTTAACTTGAAAGCCAAGCAAAGTTACCGGTAAAGATCCTGCTTGGGCTGCCGATACCACGCTGAAATTTGTTGGACTGCCTAAGTTATTGGAAATGTATTTAGTTGTAGTATTAACATTGCTTCCTGAGGTTGTGATAAATGAATTGGAACCTACTGCAATTTCCAGTAAGGATTCATCATTGCCATTAAGTTCGGAGGCATTGTAGTATAAACCAAGGTTACCAGCATAGGTAAGGGGCTGGCTAAATGTATAGACTCGTGTTATTCCGTCTGGTGAACCAGGTATAGGAGTTGTAGAAATGGTAAGGTTCTGTGACGATAGAGAAAGATCAGAGGCCGGCGTTAGGGTTAAACCGTCAATCACCATTGGTGTGCTTTCCTTGAGAACCATCCCGTTCGTGCCAACTGTAAATTGTGCATAAACTCCAAAGAACGGCGTAAGAACTAACTGACAAAATAAAAGATAACGTTTGAGCATAATTTAATGAATTTTAGATTGAGTTTATAGAAATATATTGATATGGATAAATATAAAATATATTTCAATTTTATGCGAATTTATTCTACTTATTAGTTCAATTAATTATTTAACGGTTCTGGTTTATAAAATTTACGGCGGTGAGGAGACGAATTTGATCCCTCTCAACAAGATTTATTTTCCATAAAATCTAGGGTAAGCCATTATTCGGTTGTCATTATTTTGCATACGAGCCAGATCAGTCAATGAAGGCCTGCAATGAAAGTTCAGGGCCGTATGCATTTGATTTTTTTAACAACAAATGCATTACTTATGACAACTCAAGCGAGAAGCTATATCCAAATGCTATCATTTGGTCTACTCTTTGTTTTTATTTTTATGGGCAAGTTAATGGCCCAGGAGGATCTTACTGCTGCCGTTCATGTGGGCCTGGTTTATCCGGTTAGTTCCAACGGCAAGCAAGCGGCTAATTATACCAATCGTTTTTCTTTTCATGCAATTTCAGGGCTATCCAAGGCCGAGACCGGTGTGGCTATTTCGGGTGTAGCCAATATGATCAAAGAAAACGCAAAGGGCTTTCAAATGGCTGGTGTAACCAATTTGGTAGGCGGCCATGTAGCGGGTGTACAGGTGGCTGGCGTAGCCAATGTGATCAAACAACAAGCGACAGGAGCGCAAATTGCCGGGGTGATTAATACGGCTCGCCAGGCAGAATCTGTTCAAATTGCCGGTGTTAGCAATATAACGGCCGGGGGCGCAAAAGGGTTACAACTTTCCCTACACGACGCTCTTCCGATCTATCGGGTTTTCTGAATAAGGGTGAAAACGTTTCCAATCAAGTGGCTGGTTTTATGAATATTGCAAAAAGTGTGAAGGGTATTCAACTGGCCGGCTTGATCAATATCGCAGATAGTAGTGATTACCCCATAGCCTTGCTAAACTTCGTTAAAAACGGAGAAAAATCAATCAGTCTTACTGTCGATGAGACGTTAACCGGAATGGCAACCTTTCGATCTGGTGGAAAAGTATTATATGGGATTTTAGGTTTAGGTTACAATTTTAAAGATGATAGTAAGTCGCTTTATGCAATAGAATCAGGCTTAGGGGCACACATTCGAATTTCGGAGCGTTTTAGGGTGAATGCCGAAGTGGTGAATCAGCATTTGATGGAATTTAAGGGGGACCATTATGCGAAATATCATATACGTTTGTTACCTGCCTATCGGATGGGGCGTATAACCATGTTTGCTGGGCCCACCTTCAACTATGTCAATTATACCGAGGATAAGGGATATGGTTTTATGAATCATTATATCTGGAGCAAACAAGGGAAAAAAGATTTCCAGGGTATTTATATTGGCGCGATGGGCGGTTTACAATTTAATTTATAGGCAGCACAAACCGTATAAGGAGGGAAGCGTTTCCGATCAAAATGGGACAAGTTATTTTCGTATATACTATATAGTTCCATACATAAGTTTCAGATGGTTTCCTATTGTGAACGGCGAACAAGTATATAGAGACTTTAAATATACATATAGGGTTATCCTGGATTAAACGGGACGGGAGTCGTCAAAGTGTTACAAATTCGGGCAAAGAGTAGTATTCTTACGCAACCTAATGTCATCTAGTAATTTGCAATGTGTTGATTGTCAATGATATGTGATTTTTGGTATCATTATTTTAACAGGTTTGGCAAACCAACTTTATATGATATGAGAAAATTAGCATGGATGGGTTCGTTTCTAGCGGTGATGGCACTGGGATGTAAGGACGATGACAATGGGGTGACTAATCCGCTTCCGCTCCCCGATTTAAAGGTGAGTACAACACTTTCAGGCGCTAATGAGGTACCTGCCAACACTTCTACCGGTTCTGGTTCGGTGGATGGTACCTTAAATCAGAATACAAAAATATTGAGTTTAAATATCATGTATAGTGATTCTGCCGCTGCGGATTCATCATCAGCTGACTCCGTATTTGTACCCACGGCGTGGCATATTCATAAAGGGGCTGCGGACACAACGGGTGCCGTGGTGATAAACTTTGGAACGACGTTCACTTCACCTTTTGTATTTAAAGATACGTTAACCGACGAACAGGTTGCAGATTTGAAGGCTGGACTTTATTATGTAAATATTCATACTGCGCGTCACCCATCAGGAGAAATCAGAGGTCAGCTAAAAGCTGAGGAATAAAAAATAAACTCAACGTTATCGAAACAAAAAAACGGACTCGAGAGAGTCCGTTTTTTTGCTATATATCTACTTAGATCAGGATTAGAATTGTTCTTTTGCCTTTTCTAGCGCGCTGTCCAAACCAGTGATGTCAGAACCTCCGGCCGTTGCGAAGAACGGCTGTCCACCTCCGCCACCACGAATTTCTCTGGCCAGCTCTTTAATAATTTTACCTGCATTTAAGCCGGTTTCTTGTACAATATTTTCTGCAATGAAAACAGATAACTGCGGCTTGCCAGCTATGTCAGCGCCAAATACGGCAATCAGATTTTCAACCTGGTCTTTCAATTCATAAGACAATTGTTTTAAGGAATCGGCCGATGGAACGTTCACTTTTTGTACAATCAGATTAAACGTTTTATGGGTTTCCATACCAGCGATAAGTCCGGATTTAATTTCCTGAAGTTTATCGTTCTCCATGGCTGCAATTTTCTTTTGCAGGGTATTCCGCTCGTCAACCAGGTTTTCTAGTGCTTTGATCAAATCTGTAGGATTCTTTAAGATCTCCTTTATTTTGGAAAGCGTTTCTTCTTGTTGACGCATCAATTCCAAGGCTTTTTCGCCGGTTACGGCTTCTACACGACGAACACCTGCCGAAACAGAGCCTTCGGAAGTAAACTTGAACAAGCCGATTTCACCAGTAGATGAAGCATGCGTACCCCCACAAAGTTCGAAAGAGAATTGTGGGTCAAAAATGATCAGTCTAACGAAATCACCATATTTTTCACCAAAAGTAGCGGTTGCACCCAAGTCCAGCGCTTGTTGGATAGGCACATTACGTTTTTCTTCAAGAGCGATATTCTCACGAATTTTTTCGTTAACGATATCCTCAATCTTTTTCAATTCTTCGTCTGTCACTTTCGAGAAGTGAGAGAAGTCGAAACGAAGCACTTCATCATTCAGGTAAGACCCTTTTTGACCAATATGCGTACCCAATACCTCACGCATAGAAGAAAGCATCAAGTGCGTGGCAGTGTGGTTTGCTTTAATTTTAGCACGGCGTGCGGAGTCAATTTTAGCCAAAACGTGCTCTGCTTGTTGCAGGGCCTCATCCAGATTTTTATCTGTCGATATATGAACAAAAAGATCGTTTTCTTTTTTCGTATCCGAAATCCGAATGGTTTTTCCAGCTATTTCAAGTACACCGGTGTCTCCAACCTGGCCACCCATTTCGGCGTAGAAAGGCGTACGATCTAAAACGATGTGGTACTCTTCACCGGTTTTGGTTTTAACCTTGCGATACTTTACAATGTTGCTATGGGTTTCTTCGAAATCGTAACCCAAAAATTCAACCCCCTCCGATTCACGAAGTTCTATCCAATCGGTAGCTTCTTTGGCAGCATCCTGACGAGACCGTTTTTTCTGTTCTTGCAAGGCAGCTTGGAAACCATCTTCATCGATCTGAAACCCTTTCTCACGGGCAATTAGCGCAGTTAGGTCGACGGGGAAACCAAAAGTATCACTCAATTCAAAAACCTCATCGCCCGGGATGGTATTGATACCTTTATCTTTCTGTGAGGCAATGATTACATCGAGACGCTTCAGACCCGACTCAAGGGTTCTTAAAAAGCTTTTTTCTTCTTCAAGAATAACACGGGTTACAAATTCTTCCTGTGCTTTCAATTCAGTGAAAACATCTTTAAACTGCTCAGCCAAAACGGGTACCAGTTTGTGGAAGAAAGGCTCCTGCAAGCCCAGGTAAGAATAACCATAGCGCACCGCACGACGTAAAATACGACGAATTACATAACCAGCTTTTACGTTAGAAGGCAACTGACCGTCGG
>CALGRQ010000232.1 GCA_937880795.1 uncultured Dyadobacter sp.
CTTTTTGAGAGAAGATGGATCCGAAAGTATCAACTGCCCCTTAAGTTTCTCAGGATTATGACAACTAATACACTTTTGTTCAAGTATCGGCTTAATGACATCGTGATATAGCACCGCTTCCTCCAAAGTAACGGGATTGGCCTTTTGTTGCGATATAAACGGCTCTGTAATAAAATTTTCGCCATGGGTTAAAGCTGCGCCATAATGCCCTGTTAAAACCAATCCCAGACAAAGGACAATCGCCGCCAACCTTGCTATAACCGAGCGATACCAAGTGCTATTACGCAAAAAATATATACAGGAGGAAAGATAAAAAATACCAACACCAGTCCATTTATGCCAGTTGAGAAGAGTACCTCCATACCCTTCTTCACGAGCCAGGAACAAACCCATCACAACGGTTATGGCAGCTAACCATGTTCCCCCTAACAGTGTCAGATCCAAAAACTTTTCATATAATGGGTTAACAGCATTTTGCGATTTGAATCTAAAAAATTCAAGTAGCATCGCCATCAGTAACAATACTATAGGAAAATGAAGTAACAGGGGGTGCATCCGGCCAAAAGCCTGTAGCCAAGCCGGAAGCACAAGCTGATCTTCAAACAGAAACAAGAAAGCAATGATAAGATTAAAAGCGAGTAGCAGCTGTTCAGCCCACTTCCTAAATTTAATTTGCATTACACGGTACTTTAATTGCAGGCCAAAACAAGATACAAAACGTAGTCAAAAGAGATATTAACTTAGGATATCACGAACAACCTTTCCCGAAACGTCGGTAAGGCGATACCTTCTACCTAAGTGTTTGAATATCAACTTTTCATGATCTAACCCTAACTGATGCAGCACTGTGGCTTGAAAATCATGCACGTGCACAGGGTTGCTAGCAATGTTATAGCCTAGCTCATCGGTTTCGCCATAAACCAGACCCGGCTTAACACCCCCTCCTGCCATCCATATCGTAAAGCAACGCGGATGGTGATCTCGTCCGTAATTATCTGCTGTTAGTTTACCTTGAGTATAGCTGGTTCGCCCAAACTCTCCTCCCCAAATGACGAGTGTCTCATCTAAAAGACCTCTTTGCTTCAAATCGGTTACCAAAGCAGCAGACGCTTGATCGACGTCCTTTGCTTGTTTGGTAATTTCATAGGGAAGATTTCCATGCTGATCCCCCCCCTGGTGATAGAGTTGCACAAAACGAACACCATTTTCAGATAATTTACGAGCCAATAGGCAATTCGCGGAATAAGTGCCTGGAACAAGGCAATCAGGACCGTATAACTTAATAATATCATCCGATTCCCGGGAAAGATCCATCACTTCAGGAACCGCCGTTTGCATTCTATAGGCCATTTCATACTGCTTAATTTTAGCAGTAATTTCCGGATCACCAAACTCTTGATAAGACATTTCGTTGAGTTGAGACAGTTGATCAAGCATGTCCCGCCTATCCTTCCGATCCATCCCCTCGGGATCACGAAGATAAAGTACCGGGTCTTCTCCTTTGCTAAACTGTACCCCTTGATGCACCGAATCAAGAAAGCCGTTGGACCATAGTTTAGAATAAACACCTTGGCCATTCCCAACACCCCGTGAAAGAAGCACCGTAAAATTCGGGAGATTCTTGTTTTCATTCCCAAGACCGTAACTCAACCACGAGCCCATACTTGGCCTGTTACCTTGCTGCGAACCGGTTTGCAAGAATGTTAACGCTGGATCATGATTAATAGCCTCCGTATACATTGATTTAACGAAACACAGGTCATCCACGATTTTAGCGGTATAGGGCATTAAGTCGCTCACCCAGGCTCTTGACTCGCCATACTGCTGAAAATTAACGAATGAGCCCACAAGCGGAAAAGAAGCCTGATTCGCGGTCATACCTGTTAAACGTTGTGAGCCCCGCACAGAAGGCGGAATTTCTTGTCCGAACAAATCCCGCAGTTTGGGTTTATAGTCAAAGAGTTCCTGTTGTGAAGGAGCACCATTTTGGAAAAGATATATCACTCTTTTCGCTTTGGGTGCGAAGTGTGCCAAGCCAGGAGCAGGCGCTTCATCCTGGGAACCGCCACCTTTGAAAAGATCAGGCATCAATAATGAACCCAATGCGATACCACCTATCCCCAAACTCATTGAGGATAAAAATCTTCTTCTGTTGAAATTAAACCCGTGTTCTAATATCTCCTTCTCCATAGATGCTGGCAGTTTTTCACAAGCTTATAATGGGTATATATTTTGAAACCTTAGGACTTAGTGATGGTTTCTTCAAGGTTATAGATCGTGGAAATAACCCGCATCAACGAAGCCAATGATTTATTGTCTACATTCTTCGTAAGCGGATATTCTCCTACTGCAATCATTTTGGCGGCCGTAGCTGCATTCATCTTTTTAAGCTGACTGTCATAGTACGCGCTTAACAGCTCTACCTCTTTATCCGAAGGGGTGCGGCAGACGATAAGCCTAAATGCTTTCTTAATTTTTTCGGATGCAGTGGTTTTTTCCTCCAATAGCTTTGCGCCCAGCACCCGTGAGGCTTCCAGCACAGTAGGATCGTTCATCATCACCAGCGCCTGCAAAGGAGTATTGGTTTTGGCACGTTTTACTTCACATAAGTCGCGGTTGCTGGCGTCAAAAATGCCCATAGTTGGCGGTGGTACTGTTCGCTTAATAAGTGTATACATTCCCCTCCTATACAAGCTACTGCCATGATCCTGATTATATACAGACAAAAGCCCGCGCCCCGACGTAGCTCCTTCCCATAATCCGGCCGGCTGGTAGGGCTTTACGCTGGGTCCTCCAATGGTTCCATTTAATAAGCCACTGCTTGCCAATACCATGTCTTTGATAAACTCAGCATGAATTCTATATCGTGAGCCCCGCGCCAAAAATACGTTGTCGGGATCCCTCGCCAGTTTTTCTGGTGTTATCACCGCCGATTGCCTGTAAGTAGCTGAGGTAACCATTTGTTTTACCAATCTTTTAATATCCCAACCATGCTCCATAAAATCTACTGCTAACCAATCCAGCAAAGCAGGGTGCGTAGGCAAATCTCCCTGCATACCAAAGTCGCCCGAGGTTTTCACAATTCCTTTCCCAAAGAATTCTTGCCATAATATATTTACATAAACTCGCGCGGTTAAAGGGTTTTTCTTATCGAAAAGCCATTGGGAAAGCCCATATCGGTTTTTAGGATATTTAGCATTGAAAGGTAAAATTGCTTCTGGGGTACCAGCCTGAACTTCATCGCCATGGGCATCGTACTCTCCTCGATTAAGGATATATGTTTTACGGGTTGAGTCCAGTTCACCCATTACAGACACGATTAATCGATTGGTATCGGGTTTATTTACAAAATTGAGAATGTTCTTGACATCATCATTACTTATCTCCATCAGGGGTTTTTTGGCATAGGTTTCCGGACCACCAATGACCGACTCTATACCCACTTCATTCACGTTGTTAAAAAACGCAAACATCTGATAATATTCCTTTTGAGAGAATGGGTCGTATTTGTGGTCGTGGCAGTGAGCGCACTCCAGAGTAACCCCTAACAAACCTTTACCGAATAAATCGTTTCTGTCGGTAACATACATTACCCGGTATTCCTCAGGAATTACCCCACCCTCTTCCGTTATTTTATGATTCCGGTTAAATCCAGTGGCTAGAAGTTGCTCTTTACTTGCGTTGGGCAGCAGGTCACCAGCCAATTGCCAGGTAACAAAATCATTATAACGCATGTTTTTATTAAAGGCATGAATCACCCAATCCCGCCAAGGCCATTGCGTCCGGAAACCATCATCTTGATAGCCATGTGAATCGGCATAACGTGACAAATCCAGCCAATGTATAGCCATTTTCTCCCCATAGGCAGGTTGCGATAAGAGCTTGTCAACCATTTTCTCATAGGCTTTGGGACTTTTGTCTGCGATAAACGCATCCATCATTTGTAAAGATGGGGGTAGCCCAACGAGATCTAAACTGAGACGTTTCAATAACCGTTCCTTATCAGCTTCCTCGCTAGGTTCCAGGCCCTTTTCTTCCTGTTTTTGTAAAATAAAATGGTCAATTTCATTACGTGGCCAGTCCGACTTACTTACTTCAGGAACTGTCGGCTTTTTAGGAGCCACAAAAGCCCAATGTTTCTCGTACGGCGCACCTTGCTGAATCCATTTTTCAATGAGACTGATCTCCCGCGTAGTCAACTTCAAATGAGAGGAGGGAGGTGGCATAAGCAGTGCTGTATCTTCCGTCGTTATCCGCAAATATGCTTGGGACAACTCAGGTTTACCAGCCACAATTGCATGAGATCCGGGATTGTCTTTGAGTGCTCGATAGGCTTCTTCTGCAATATCCAGCCTTAAACCTGCCTCCCTTTTATTGGCATCCGGTCCATGACACGCCAGGCATTTATCCGACAAAATGGGTCGAATATCAAAATTATAACTTATTTTTTCAGGGATTTTTGCCTCTTGCCCGTCACTCGAAGAATTCGTTGAACAACTCTGAAACGAAACAACGAAGCCTGAAAATGCAGCAATCAGTACAACAAACTTCCACATGACAACCAGTTCAAAATAACGTTCCGCATAATTTTTAGTAATATAACTAATTTACTAAAAAAATGAACATTTTATTGAGCAATAATAAGCAGCTTGCCTTAGATGATGAATCATGGTCTTGTAAACACAATTACCCATAACCCTTTGCCACGTATTAAATTGATTATATATGGTTTCATTCCGTACAAATCCACTAACTTGACCCACTAAAACAATTCCGGCTTATTTGTTGTTGAAGTATCGTCATAATCACGACAAATTATTGTAGGCATGAAGACAATGGGATCTATAATAACCTATATGATCCGGACCACAGCATTCATTAAAGAAATTAACAATGAGCCAAAAAATACTAGTTATAGGTAGTTCGAATACCGACATGGTGGTTAAAACGGTTGACTTCCCCTTGCCAGGTCAAACGGTTTTGGGTGGTAAATTTTTAATGAACCCAGGTGGTAAAGGGGCTAACCAGGCCGTAGCGGCTTCTCGTCTTGGAGCCAATGTTCGTTTTGTAACACGCGTTGGGGACGACATTTTTGGTCAGCAGGCCCTGGAAGGTTTCCGTAAGGAAAACCTGGATATTGAATTTACCGGTATCGCCAAAGAAATAGCATCCGGAGTAGCCTTAATTACAGTAGCCGAATCGGGTGAAAATCAAATTGTGGTTGCCTCTGGCGCCAATATGGATTTAAAACCGGAAAATTTATCCGATACCATCTTTCAGGATACCGCCTTTGCCTTGCTTCAACTGGAAATCCCAATTGAAACAGTGCAATATGCCATTCAAAAATGCAAGGATCTTGACATTAAAGTTATTTTGAACCCTGCACCGGCCACTAAGTTGGACGAGAGTATTCTCAATGGCCTATATCTCATCACACCCAACGAAACAGAAACCGAGATATTAACTGGAATTAGACCTGATTCACCAGCAAATTTGTTAGAGGCTGGACATACGTTTTTAAAGCGTGGTGTTCAAAATGTGCTGATTACCTTGGGTAAAGAAGGAGTGTTTTTCATGAACCACAACTTAACAGAAACTATTCCAGCACAAGTCGTTCAGGCAGTGGACACCACCGCCGCAGGTGATGTTTTCAACGGTGCATTAATTACCGCACTTGCCAATGGTAAAGATTTCATAGAAGCGTGTCATTTTGCTAACAAGGCCGCTGCCTTGGCTGTAACCAGAATGGGAGCTCAAAGCTCAGCACCCTATATCCATGAATTAAATTAATAGCGCTTCGCGCCTCAATCAATGAAGAAAATACCAATTATTATAGATTGCGATCCGGGGCATGACGATGCTTTGATGCTGATGCTAGCCTTTGGAAGCGAAAAATTTGATATCAAGGCAGTTACAACCTCTGCGGGAAACCAAACACAGGAAAAGACTTTAAACAATGCCTTGAAAATCCTTACCTTGATCGGCGCTAAGGTTCCTGTGTACCGTGGTGCAGAAAAGCCTTTGTTCCGGAATTTAATCATTGCGGATCATGTGCATGGCGAAACTGGACTTGACGGTCCGTCACTTCCCAAGCCGAATATAAATTCAGAAAGTATATCGGCGGTGGAAGGGATCGCACAGATTCTTCAATCTAGCAAGGAGAAAATAATACTTGTTCCTACCGGCCCTTTAACAAATATTGCAACCTTTCTTTTGGCATATCCACATTTGAAAGACAAGATTGAGCGCATTTCGCTTATGGGAGGCGGGATATTTAGAGGAAACATGACTCCATTGGCTGAATTCAATATTTTTGCCGATCCAGAGGCTGCACATCTCGTTTTTAAAAGTGGAGTCCCTATAACCATGTGCGGTCTAGATGTAACCCATAAAGCACTGGTTTTTCAAAAAGATATAGAACTGCTGCGTACTATTGGTAATAAGTCCGGTACTGCGGCAGCAGATCTTATGGATTTCTTTTCAATATTTTACCGCAGCAACCGTACTGAACTGGATGGTGGTGCAGCGTTACACGACCCTTGTGCTATTGCCTGGTTAATGGAGCCTGACATGTTTAAGAGTAAATCCTGCTTTGTTGATGTAGAAATTAACGGAACCCTCACAACGGGAACAACAGTTGTCGACTTCTACAATGTAACAGGAAAAGAAGCCAACACCGAAGTAGTTTACGATATAGACCGCGAACGATACATTCAGTTACTGCATGATGCCATAAGCAGGCTGCCATAAGCATTATAACTGTACCGAAATCTGCTCCTCGGATCTGTCACGATTCAAAATCGTGGCGGTTCCTAGTTGGAGAATGATTAATCCTACCACCGAACAAAATGCCATCATTCCCACCATCGGTAAAGCGGTATTGTTATGCAGTACACTCACAATGGCAGAAATAATAGCTCCGGCCCCCATGCGCCAGCTTCCCATCAATGCCGACGCACTTCCCGTATGTTTTCGAAAAGGCGCCAATGAAAGTGCCGACGTATTGGGCCCTGTTAATCCCTGACCTGTCAAAAAGACAAACATCATGGCTACAAGGCCTATCAGACTGAACCAATTGTTGTAGACACCCACTATCAGCAATATTCCCACAACACTTTGATAGATTAACGTAAAGCGTATAATCTCCTGACTCTTAAACCTTTTTAAAAGAAGGTGATTTAACTGGGTTGAGCCAATCATAGCAAACGCCAGTAAACCAAAAATGTAGCCATACTGTTGTTCGGTGACCTTGTATAAATTCATAAAAACGTCAGCCGAACCAGCTATATAGGCAAAAGGGGCTGCTGTGGCAAGTCCTCCCGCAAAAGTATATACAAAAAACTGAGGTTGACTTAACACGGTATAATAACTCGTAAGAACGGATTTCGGCCTTAACGAAACCGACCTATCCGGCTGTTGTCCAGTGGGTAAGAAAAAGTAGATTGCAGCAATCATCAGCAAAACGATCCCTGCTAATATAATAAACAACCAATGCCAACTAAATCCAACAGTAACGTACCCTCCCACCGTTGGAGCAATCATTGGGGAGACCGCAATCACCAACGTAATCATCGAGAATACTTCTGCTCTTTTGTTTGCAGGAAATATGTCACTAACAAGCGCCTGGGAAGCTACCAATCCCACACAGCCACCCATGGCCTGAAAAAAACGCATCAGGATGAGTGCATCCACCGAAAAGGTAAGTGCGCATCCTATGGAAGCCAGTACATATAGGGATAGTCCAACGTAAAGCGGTATTTTCCTTCCGAACCGATCTAACAACGGACCGTAGAGAATCTGGCCTAAACAAATACCTACCAGATAGCTGGTGAGCGAAAGCTGGACCTTATCAATCGTAGTATTTAAGTCCTTGGCTATGGTAGGAAAGCCAGGCAAGTACATATCTATAGAAAATGGACTTACCGTAGCCAGGGAACCCAGTATAAGAATGATATAGGAATATCGTTTGCGACTCATGCACTCAAAATTGAACTTAATAGAGACTTAACGACTCGTAAGTTCCTGAATTTTAATAAGTACAATATTTGATTAATATAATTATATCACCACGTTTTTATCCGCTAACAGGACGGTACTTTTAAAAGTATTTAGTTAGAACATTCATCCTGGAAGCACGTAGTGAATTAAAAAGCCCATTCCAGCAATGAAGCTCGAATGGGCTGAAATTGATCACTGATAGGGCTGTTATTTTTTTGTTACCCGTATTGAAATCCGCCGGTTTTGAGCGCGTCCTTCTTCTGTATCATTTGAAGCCACCGGGTGTTCCTCGCCATAACCTTCTGATTCCAGTCTGGCTTTATCAATTCCCAAATCCACAAGTGATTTTTTTACGGAGGTAGCACGATCGGTAGATAATTTAAGATTACTTACTGAGTCACCTGTATTGTCGGTATATCCTCCCACTTTGACGTTCACAGCAGGAAACGCCTTTAATATTTCCGCAACATTTTCTAGTTGTTCCTGCGATTCTGGCTTCAATTTATCACTACCAACTTCAAATAAAAGTCTGTCAAAATCAAACCAGGTTTCCTTGCTTACGGCTTGATCCGATTGGATATAGTTCAAAAGTAAACTTTCAACCGGATTCCCCGTGGCCGCTATATTCAACTTCGTCCCATTTAAGTCCAAAGTGGCGGTTTCCACCATGGGAATATTGGCTTCAATAATTTCTTCAATCACTTGATCTCCATGATGATCCGACACCACTCCTATATGCGGTGCGATAACAAGTGACACAATCGACATCAACTTTATTAAAATATTCATGGATGGCCCAGAAGTATCTTTAAACGGATCGCCAACCGTATCTCCTGTAACGGCTGCCTTATGCGGCTCCGATTTCTTATAGTACGTAACACCGCCTATAACCACCCCCTTTTCAAAGGATTTTTTAGCGTTATCCCACGCTCCACCTGCATTGTTTTGAAAAATACCCATCAACACCCCGGATACCGTAACCCCGGCCAAGGTTCCACCCAAAACTTCCGGACCAAACAAAAAGCCCACTACAACAGGAACCAACAAGGCAATTAGTCCCGGAGCCACCATTTCACGTATAGAAGCCTCGGTAGAAATGGCGACGCATTTATCATATTCGGGTTTTGCTTTACCC
>CALGRQ010000233.1 GCA_937880795.1 uncultured Dyadobacter sp.
ACGCTAAGATTTACGCTAAGAGCGGTAAGATTATTTGAGGCAAAATCCTTTTGCGTACTTTGCGCGAATTCTTCTTTGCGATCTATGCGTAAAACAACCTAGTTAACTCATTTTTCAACGCAAAGGACGCTAAGATTTACGCTAAGAGCGGTAAGATTATTTGAGGCAAAATCCTTTTGCGTACTTTGCGCGAATTCTTCTTTGCGATCTATGCGTAAAACAACCTAGTTAACTCATTTTTCAACGCAAAGGACGCTAAGATTTACGCTAAGAGCGGTAAGATTATTTGAGGCAAAATCCTTTTGCGTACTTTGCGCGAATTCTTCTTTGCGATCTATGCGTAAAACAACCTAGTTAACTCATTTTTCAACGCAAAGGACGCTAAGATTTACGCTAAGAGCGGTAAGATTATTTGAGGCAAAATCCTTTTGCGAACTTTGCGTATATTTCCCTTTGCAGTCTTTGCGTATAATTACCCTTTGCACACTTTTTGGAAAACCTGCAACACAATCATCGATACCCAAAAACATTACTCAATGCAAAAAAAACACATTTTAACATGCTGTCTATCATTCTTTTTTCTCACATTCTTAACCGAACAAGCTACTCATGCACAGGCTAAGAAGGGCGAAAGACCGAATATTATTGTATTTCTTGTGGATGACATGGGTTGGCAGGATACTTCCGTTCCTTTCTGGAAACAAGTTACTGAACTGAACAAAAAGTACCATACTCCCAACATGGAGCGACTCGCTCGAGAGGGAATGAAATTCACCAACGCCTACGCGATGCCCGTATGTACGCCAACCCGGGTGAGTTTGATCACCGGTGTAAATGCTGCCCATCACCGCGTAACGCATTGGACCTCTCCCAATCAGAACACCAATACCGACTATCCAGACACAACATTACAATCGGTTGACTGGAACATCAATGGTTTCAGTCCGGTGCCCAATATACCACACACATTTTACGGCACTTCGCTCCCAGCCGTACTCAGTCAGCATGGTTACTATACGGTACACAGCGGGAAAGCACATTTTGGATCCGCAGGAACGCCAGGTTCTGATCCAATTCAAGTAGGTTTTCACGTAAACATTGCTGGAAATGAAATAGGGCATCCGGCAAGCTATTTGGGACAAACCAATTTTGACCGGGTTGCAAATGGAAAGTCCAATCGGAATGCGGTCCAGGGTTTAGAAGCTTATCATGGAAAGGATGTATTCCTTACCGATGTCATTACAACCGAGGCATTAAAAGCCCTAAAAAAACCTATATCGGAAAAGAAACCATTCTTTTTGCATTTGTCGCATTATGCCATTCACATTCCTTTGGATGCAGATAAGAGATTTATGGATCGCTATTTAAAAGCCGGACTGGATAGTACAGAGGCTAAATATGCCTCGTTAATCGAAGGAATGGACAAAAGTTTGGGGGACGTCCTTCAATTCCTGGATGATCAAAAATTAGCAGACAATACCGTTATCATTTTCATGTCGGACAATGGCGGATTAAGCACAACACCCGCGCGCGGCGGCGAAGCCTGGACGCACAACCTACCCTTGAAAGCCGGAAAAGGATCCGTATATGAAGGGGGAATTCGGGAACCCATGCTGGTACGATGGCCGGGTATGGTAAAACCGAAATCGGTTGCTGAACAGTATGTCATCGTCGAAGACTTCTATCCTACTATTCTGGATATTGCAGGAATAAAAAAGCCAAAACTGATTCAAAAATTAGATGGAATCAGCTTCCTACCGCAATTAAAAAATGCATCTCTTACTAACGCTGAACGTCAATTGGTTTGGCATCATCCCAATCGCTGGATACCCGCCGAAGGACCGAATATCCATTTTGCCAGCGCTTTCAGAAAAGGAGATTGGAAACTGATATACGATTATAGAAAAGGCAAACTTGAACTCTACAACCTGAAAACAGACATTGGAGAACATTTTGATGTCGCAGCTTCAAACCCTAAATTGGTAAAACAACTTGCTCAATCTTTTACCAAGCAACTTAAAACCTGGAATGCCCAGCTTCCGGTTTTCAAAAAGACAGGTAAACAGGTTGCATGGCCTGATGAGGTGGTAGGTCAATAGGCTAACATTGAAATTCAGATTTTACTTAACACATAAGATTTATCCCAACTTTAAATCAATCCTCACAAAATCGAAAATGGTTTACGAGGATTGATTTTATGCATTTTTTTGCAATTATTTTGCACCCCAATACAACCAAATCTCATTTGTGGTTGTCATAAAACTAAATCCTCCTTTACCGAAACATATAGTTTACTCCTATGCGAAATTTTATATCCATTTGCTTTATGATCATTAGCGTTTGTGCGTCTTGTAAATCAGACAAGGAGGATATTGTCAATGCCAGAGAGTCAACTATCATATTACACGAAGGAATTACCAGGTCCATCCAAATCGATCAAAATACGCTATCGGTAACACTTAAAAGTATTACGCCGATATATATGGAAGGTCTTGTCCAAGACAAAGTGTACATGGTTTTCCGAAGCTATGATGCGAAAATAGATGTAAATGGAGAGGAGGTCGTTTTTAGAACGATGATGACAACCCATGATGACGTGAGGCAAAAACTATCATGGGAGCAATTGGTAAAGACCTACCAAGGAATTAAACCATACAAAACCTTTCAAATCGGCATTTCAGATATTTACACAGAAGGAAACCCCGATTCAGGAGGATTCTATATCGCCAGTCTATTGATTAGATAATACCGCTAGAAATCTAGAAAACAAGTCGGAAATGGACCAAATAACGTCACTTACCTCCTATTTTATTTTCATTGTTATATGCACTTTTGTAAGCTGTAATGATGAAAATGATTCCTGCGATCAATACAAGGGAATCCTTTTTGAAAGAGCCGTTTGCGTTGGTGAAAAGACAACTATCATTCAAGTGACTAATAAAGAAATAGGCTCAACTTACAAAAACGAAAGGAATATTATTCTTGCTGCGTGGAACTATGACTCAATTGATGTATCTGGCTCCATATATAAGGGTGGTATTTCATTTAAAAAGGGAGACGTTCTGTACTTCGATATGAAAGAAAAAAGAATCGAAGGAATTACTTGTCCGAGCATGCTGGGTATACCGTCTTTTCATGCAGAAATCACGGCTGTATCCAAAAATAAATGTATGTAGGTCGAAGCCATTTCTAGGATGCGAAGTGCAGAAATAATTCTCTATAAAATCCCTCTGCAATAGTTAGAGATTAAATGGGGTATAACAATTGCGGGTTTAGTTAATGTCCTAAACCCGCCTCGTATGATGCCAGCCAAAAGTGAAATGATTATTAGATGATTACTGAACGTTGATTTATTTCGTCTTACCACATGCTTCTGTAAAGGACCCGTAAACGAAATTGATAAGAATTATTTGCTAATTCATAAGATAACCTGTCCTCTTGATCGCATCGAAGGATAGGTAAATTACATAACCTTATTCGTAACGTTCCGTTAATATGCTCAAGTCGGACCAAGCCAGGCGATAGTTCAACTGCGCCGCAAACAAATCTGCTTCCGACTTAGCGAGCAATGATTTTGTATGAAGCACGTCCGCCTCAGTATTTAAACCAGCGAACTTTTTATCCTCCTGAACTTTCAGCTCTTGTTGTCGATAGGTATAGGCCCGCTCAGCAACCTGCATCAGGGATTCTGCCTGACGAATTTTACGGTACGCTTTTTCAACCTGGTTTCTCACCTCCTCTCTCTTGTCATCCAATACCATTTGAGCCTGTTGCGACAGCAGCGTGCGCTGTTGAATCACTTCTTTATTACTGAATAAATCTTGTACGTTCCATTTCAGACTTGCCCCAACATATGGGTTATTCTGAGGGAAAATAATGTTCCCTTTTTGGTAAGTATAGCCTGCAAAAATGCCAAAATCAGGCCGATAGCTTAATTTTGCTGCTTTTATACCCAATTCACTTTTAGCCTTATTCAAGTCTGCCAACTGAATATCTACATTATGCTCCATCGCTCCTGCTTTGTAATCTTCCAGTGTTTGAGAAGGTTTCACAGGATCCAAGGCAACGCCTGCCAACTGAATATTACTTTCCGCCAAGCCAGTTAAACGACCAAGATCGGCCATATAATCCTCCCGCTGAATTTCCAGTTTCAACAAACTTTGCTCCTCATCGGCAATATTCGCCTGCAAACCCGATTCGTTTGGTTCGATGGTTTTGCCAGATATTTTCGCGCTTTCAAGATCATAAAACTGCATCTTAGCCAGAGCCAATTTAGCATTGGCCTCTTCCATTTGTTTGGTTGTTATCAAAATCCCATAATAAAGTTTTTCTACCGACTGGCGTATTTGCAAAGCAGCTTTTGTCCTTTCACGCGTGGCGATTTCCACATCTGTTTGCGCCACGGCTACACCTGTTTTAATTTTGGTCAACTGGGATATAGGCTGATAAATGGTTGCTCCGGCGTTAAAAGTCTGATGCTGACCAAGATCAAATTTAAGTTCACTATTTGGCAAAAGCACATTTCCGGTTGGTAACGGAAGAACCCCCATGGTTCCTTGCGGAATCGTCAACTGACCTATACTCGCATTGTACTGATACGCTGAACTAACAGAAACCGCCGGATAAGCCTTTATTTTATCCTCTTTCACTTTAAAGCGCTTTTCTTCCAACTGTAACCCCTTCGCCTGATATAATTTATTATTAAGCAATGCCTTATCTATCACCTGATCCAGGGTCATGGGAGTTTCTTGTGCCAGTATAGGGTTCGTTTGTAGCCACAAAGCAGCCCCAAACAATAACATTTTATATATGATTCTATTTTTCATGATGCGCGGTCATTACAGCTTGATTCATTAATTCGGCTTTGTCTTTATCGTTCATCCAGGCTATGTAGAGTACCGGCACTGTCAAAAGTGCCATCACCATACTCCAGATTACGCCCATGGCTATCACACTCGCCAAAGGACTCCACATCGGAGAACCCGAAATGATCATGGGTAGAACCCCTATGGCAGCTGCCATGGCTGTCAAAAAGATGGGACGTAGTCGCCTTTTTCCGGATTCAACAGCGGCGGTAGCTATATCCATACCATGATGTCTGATCAATTCGTTGGTGTGATCGATTAATATAATGGCATTCCGCACCACAATTCCTGACAAACTAATAAGCCCTACAAATGCCGTAAAACTGAAATTATTGCCCGTTACATACAAACCAAACAAGGCACCAAACAAACTCAAAGGAATGGTCAACATAATAATTGTAACCTCTTTAAGATTGCGAAATTGAAGTAAGAGTACTAGAAAAATGAGCACCAAACTCACCCCAAGCACCTTAATCATCTGTGAAAACGTTTCCTGTTTGTTGGCATACTCCCCGCCGTATTGAATCTGATAGCCGGCGGGTAGCGATAGTTTAGCAATCTCTGGTTGAATTTCCTTTAAAAGTTCTGATGGCAATACTCCCGGTTTGGTTTCCGTCTGCACGGTAAGCGTGCGTATACCATTACGATGCATTATTTTACCCGTATACCACTGTGGGTTGATATCCGCCACTTGTCGCAATGGCACCCCAGCCCCTGTCACTGGAGATTCTACGTATGTATTTGCAAGATCATCCGTAGACCGTCTATTCTTTTCATCCAATCGCAAAACAATATCTACGGGCTCATTTCCCTCGTATATTGTTGAAACGGGTGCGCCTGCAAAGCCTACATATATAGACGTGGCAATGCTGCTCGTGGTAAAACCCAGTCGGCTTGCATCATTTTTCAATTTGATTCCTATACCATAGTAATCTTCCTTAAAGTCATTGCGCACCAGTCGGCTCCCGGGTGACTTTTTAATCACGGTTGCAACTTCCCGACCAATCTGCTGTAAACGATTAATATCATCACCAATCACCCTCACTTCCACTGGCGCTTTTAGAGGCTGCCCCTGCTGCATCAGTTTCACTTGTACCACTCCCTCTGGTACGAGTTTGTCAACCTGATGTGCCAAAGCTTCGGCCATTTCATCAGCGCTTTCCTCGGTATCAGTGTTGATCAGGATCTGTCCATAATTTTGAACCGGAACCTCTGGTGAGAAATTATAATAAAAACGAGGGGCACTGGTACCAACAAATGTCGCATAGGTTTCAACTCTTTTATCGGCTTTCACAATTGCTTCTACCTTGGCCATTGACTGCTCGGTCCGATGCATTTTTGTCCCTGTTGGCATCCATAATTCCACCACCAATTGGTTACGTTCGGCCGCTGGAAAAAACTGCTGCTTAATACCTTTGGTATAGAGTAAACCGGCAAGTAAAACCGTACTAAAACTGGCAATCACTGTTGTTTT
>CALGRQ010000234.1 GCA_937880795.1 uncultured Dyadobacter sp.
ATAGTTCCTGCGTACGGATTACCCCAATGTTATAAACCTGATCGGTGCGGAGCAGGGTTATAACATTGGGGTAATCCGTACGCAGGAACTATTGGGAGCGCGTAAGATCGATGGCGCCGAACAACTTTTCTCACGTGCTTATGATTTTGGTTTTTCTAAAACCCGTGAAGAAACTTTGAATTTTTGGGATCAGGATAAAGTTTTGGGCGATGTGGTATGGCTCATTCGCAAATTTCAACCCGATGTACTCATCACCCGTTTTCCGCCAGATCCACGTGCAGGCCACGGTCATCATCAAACTTCGGCTTATTTAGCGGAAAAAGCGTTTTCCCTGGCAGCTGATTCAAAATCGTTTCCGGAACAATTGAAATTTGTAAAACCCTGGCAGGCAAAACGACTGGTTTGGAATACGTTCTCTCCCGGATTTACCAATAAAGCCCCCAAAGACGAAAAAGGAGGCTATATCTCTTTAGGCAAGTCGTATGCTGAAATTTCGGCACTAAGTCGTAGTCAGCATAAAAGTCAGGGTTTTGGTAGTGCTCCTTCAAGAGGAGAGCGAATTGACTACTTCCTTCACAAGGAAGGCGAGCCCGCTTCAAAAACACTTTTTGACGGAATTGATTTAACCTGGAAACGGATCAAAAGCAGCGAACCCGTACAGGATTTGGTGACTTCGCTTATTAAAAATTACGACGTAAACGATCCGTCAAAATCCATACCGGAACTACTGAAATTAAATCTGCAACTGGCAAAGTTGGACACCTCCGATATCAATGTCAAAACAAAAAAAGCAGAAGTGGCCGATCTTATCGTGCAATGTGCAGGCTTGTGGTTTGAGAGCAACCCGGTGAGTTTTTCTGCAACACCAGGCGACTATGAAAAGGTAAACATTTCGGTTATCAATAGCGGTAATTATCCTACAAAACTAATTTCATTGCGGTGGACCGGAAAAGATTCAGATAGTACCTTGAACCTGCCCTTACCGAAGGGAGAAGAAAATAGATTAACGGTAAACCCCAAATTACCCAAGTCATTGAAAATTAGTCAGCCGTATTGGCTTGAAAAACCAATTGACAAGGGTTTATTCCAAATTGATAACCAACAGGATGTGGGCTATCCCGAGAACCGACCTGAAACCAGCACGCAGTTTGTTTTTGAAATTGACGGTCAAAAATTCGTATATACCCGTCCCTGGATTTTCAAATCGACAGATCCTGCCGAAGGTGAAATTTACCGACCATTCGAGATTCGTCCGGCTGTTACAGTCAACATCACCGAACCTGTATTCATATTCGCATCCGCACAACCCAAGCAGGTGCAAGTAGTTGTTGAAGCCCAGCAAGAAAATGTGAAAGGACATGTAAAATTAAACATTCCCATAGGATGGAAATCCCAACCCGCTTCATCTGAATTCAGTATAAAAGATAAAAATCAGGTACATAACTTCACATTCACCATTACACCTCCTGCCAAAAACATGGAAGGCGTTATGCGTGCCGAAGCTAGTATGAATGGAAAAACATATGACCAGTCCATACGGACCATTGCCTATCACCATATTCCAAGTCAAACCTTATTTCCTCCTGCTGAGGCTAAACTTGCAAAAATTGATGTGCGTACTACGGCCAAAAATATAGGCTATATTGCCGGAGCAGGTGACGACGTACCTACTGCACTAAGACAAATTGGTTGCCAGGTTACCATGCTTGATGCAGGCGAACTGGCCAAGGATTTAAGCGGCTATGATGCCATTGTAGTAGGTGTGCGTGCCTATAACACCATAGCTAGCTTATCTCATTACCAAAGTAAGTTACTCGAATATGTTAAGAACGGTGGTACCATGGTGGTGCAATATACGATTCCAGGTGGTATGAAAGTGGCAAACATCGGCCCGTACCCATTGGTTACAGGCCGCGATAGAATTACGGAAGAAGATGCTGCTATGACATTTTTGCTGCCCCAGCATTCGCTTTTGAACTATCCAAACAAAATCACCCAGAAAGATTTTGAAGGCTGGATACAGGAAAGAGGATTGTATTTTGGGCTGGATTGGGATAAAACCAAGTATCAATCCATTTTATCCGGTAACGACACCGGTGAAACAGCAAAGGAAGGAAGTGTCTTGTATGCCCAGTATGGCAAAGGGCATTACATTTATACGGGATTATCTTTTTTTAGAGAATTACCTGCAGGAGTCACAGGTGCCTACCGCCTTTTCGCTAATATGATTTCCGTTGGCAAGAAATAGTGTTGACTCATGTCATCGTGAGCGATTGTGAACTCCGATCGCATGCGATGGCCTTATCACCTATTTGACATTCTTTCTGCGATTACGTTGAAAATCTTCTAGAACGAACCCACCTAATCCTTCCAGATTGCTATAATACGCCCGACCGTTGTTTATCTGCGTAAAGTTTTGCACAAACTCTTTCAAATAAGGATCCGTAGCAATCATAAAAGTGGTTACGGGGATATTAAGTTTTCGGCATTGAGCGGCCAGTGTCAGTGTCTTATTGATGATTTTACGATCTAACCCAAAGCTATTCTTATAGTATTTAATACCCTCTTTCAGGCAAGTGGGCTTACCATCCGTTATCATAAAAATCTGCTTGTTACGTGTCTTTTTACGGCGTAATATATCCATCGCCAATTCCAGGCCCGCTACTGTGTTGGTATGATAAGGCCCCACTTCTAAATACGGCAAGTCTTTAATCTGTATTTGCCAAGCATCATTTCCAAAAACAATAATATCCAGCGAATCCTTGGGATATCGGGTTCTGATCAATTCGGCGAGAGCCAGCGCCACCTTTTTTGCAGGTGTTATACGATCTTCACCATATAGGATCATGGAATGACTTATATCAATCATCACCACGGTTGAAGTAGTTGTTTTCTGTTCGCGCTCCACCACTTCCAGGTCATTCTCCATCAACCTAAACTCACCAATACCATGATTTACCTGCGCATTTTTGATCGATTCGGTCATGGCAATTTGATCCAGTGCGTCACCAAATTGATATTGTCGAATCTCACTATTCAGTTCATCACCGGTACCCATGTGTGGTGTATGATGATTCCCACCTGACTTCGAGCGTTTAAGTTTACCAAAAATCTCATCCAATGCGCTAGTCCGAATACTTTTTTCGGCCTTAGGGGTCATGAACATCCCCTTCTGCCCATCACGAACCTCTTCGGCTATATATCCTTTCTTTTTGAGATCATCGAAAAAATCCCCTATACCATAAGCATCGCTGGTGAGGTTATATTGTCTGTCCAACTGACTAAGCCAGGCAAGTGCCGATGAAACATCTCCCGAGGATATAAGCAACAATTGCTTAAAAATGTTAAGCAATTGCTCAAACGTATTATTTCCGACTTGAACGGCGGGTACATATTTCGAAAAAAGATGTCCTTTCATAATGACAATATACAAAAATAGACTAAACCCATTTCTTACTCAACTTGGAAAGCAAAACGGCTACTTTCAAAATTAATCGAAAGTAGCCGTTACACAATTTTTTAGATTTGAGAATTATGCTTGTTCTCCGCAAAACTCCTCAAATGCCATTTGCAAATGCTGAGCTATCATTTCAGCAGAACGGCCTTCAATGTGATGACGCTCTACAAAGTGAATCAACTCACCATCTTTAAACAAGGCTACCGCCGGTGATGATGGTGGATAAGGCAACGTATATTCACGCATTTTTGCAACAGCCTCTAAATCAGCTCCTGCAAAAACAGTTGCCAGGTGATCAGGCTTGATGGTGCTACGTGAAACCGCAGCACGAACTCCTGGGCGTGCCGCTCCTGCTGCACAGCCACATACAGAGTTAATTACCACCAAAGCAGTTCCTTTGGTATTTTGCATGAAATTGTCAACTTGCTCAGCAGTTGTTAAATCCTGAAAGCCGGCATCTACTAATTCCGCTTTCATGGGCGCCACCAGGTGTGGAGGATACATATTTTCTTCAGTTTAAAGTTTAAAAGCAATTGGCTACTGGCAGTGAGCAATTGGCTCATTTGCCACAACCTTTATTATAAATATTAAAAAATCTTAATTCCAATTTTAGTATGATAGCTCATGGCTTGTAATTGTGCACATCTCGCTTAGTCTCCCGAAAGCCAATAACAGACTGCCGAAAGCTATCTTACATAAATCCAAGTTCCAGTTTCGCTTCCTCCGACATCATTTCTGTCGAATACGGCGGATCAAAGGTCAATTCAAGACTAACGTCGTTTACCCCTTCAACTTCCCTTATTTTTTGCTCCACTTCTCCCGGCAGTGTCCCTGCTGACGGACATGAGGGTGAGGTCAAGGTCATTGAAACAAAAACATTATTAACAGGAAATATTTTCAAATCATATATGAGCCCCAATTCATATACATCTACCGGAATTTCCGGGTCGTATACTTGCTTAATGGCCTTTACTACTTCTTCTAATAACTCAGATTCTGACATGTTGGCAGCGGTTAGCTATATATTATTTCTTTCAATGACTATTCTTATTTTTCTGTCTTTGCTTGAAAAGCAACCCCATAGGCTCGCATTTGTTTCAGCATAGAAGCCAATCCGTTGGATCTTGTCTGAGCCAGGTGCTGGTGCAAACCAATCCTGTCCATAAAGTATATATCTGCCGTTGCAATATCTTCCGGTTTATTACCCGACAAAACCTTCACGAGCATATTTACCAACCCTTTTACGATAATGGCATTACTATCAGCTTCAAATTTCAACAGATCTCCATCCATATAGGCGTGTAACCACACCAACGACTGACACCCTTTTATGATATTCTCATCCGTTTTGTACTCTTCAGATAAATCCGGTAGTTGTTTTCCAAGGTCGATAATGTACTCGTACTTACTTTCCCATTCATCAAACAATTCGAAATCTTCAATGAGTTCGTCTTGTGCTTCGTTAATTGTCATGTTCTAAAGTTTTCACCTGACTTACTCAGGTTTTCAAACGGCTACAAAAATTAATTTATGGACTTCGTCATAAACAGTGCGCATAGCTGAAACTGTTAAGCCAGCATCTTCACAACTTTTTTCAATCCGGCAACAAACCTATCCACCTCTTCCATCGTATTGTAAACAGCAAAAGAAGCACGTGTGGTTCCTGTAATCCCAAATCTCTGCATTAAAGGTTGTGTACAATGGTGCCCCGTGCGCACGGCTATCCCTTGCTGATCCAACAAAACGCCTATATCCTGGTGATGAACACCGGCAATTACAAAGGACAATACACTCACTTTTTCCTTAGCTCTTCCAATCACCCGTAAACCTTCAATTTCCTGAACAGCCTGCGTTGCATATTGCAATAAGGCATTCTCATGAGCCGCAATGATCGGCTTTGTAATCGTATCAACATAGTCAAGTGCATACTTAGCCGCTACCACATCGCCTATATTAGGGGTTCCTGCTTCAAATTTATAGGGCAGTTCGTTGTATGTCGTTTTTTCAAACGTCACTTCCTTTATCATTTCACCGCCTCCCCTATATGGAGGCATGGCATCAAGAAGTTCCTTCTTACCGTATAGCACTCCCATTCCTGTTGGCCCATATATTTTATGGAGTGACAAGGCATAGAAATCACAATCCAAATCCTGTACATCAATGGTTAAGTGAGAACTAGCTTGCGCTCCATCCAACATCACCTTTGCACCTACTGCATGGGCTTTGGCAACAATTTCTTTTACTGGATTAATGGTACCCAAGGCGTTCGAAACATGTACCACAGAAACAAATTTTGTTCGCTCTGAAAGCATTTCTTCAAAAGCTTCCATCAAAAGCTCACCATCTTCATTGATCGGAATTACCCTCAAAACGCAGCCCTTTTCCTCGCACAACATTTGCCAGGGCACGATATTAGAATGATGTTCCATCGTGCTGATAATGATCTCATCACCTGCACTTAAGAACTGACGCCCGTAAGTTTGCGCAACCAAATTAACACCATCGGTTGTACCATAGGTAAATATAATTTCCTCCCGCAACGCCGCATTGACAAACTGCTGGAAACGGTTACGCGTTTCTTCAAATGCCGCAGTTGCCTTTTCTGCTAAATGATGAATACCACGGTGAATATTCGCATTGTAATGTTCGTAGTATGCAGAAAGTGCATCAAGAACGATACGAGGCTTTTGGGTAGTGGCGGCGTTATCAAAGTACACCAGCTGTTTCCCGTTAATGACTTCATTCAAAATGGGGAAATCATTTCTGATTGAAGTTATATCGAATTGATTTGTCGTGTTCATCATTAATAACGATTGTAAAAAAATACCCAACCCATATGATTAAAGGTTGGGCATATTGCGTTGCGTGTTGTTAATCCTAAGGAAGTCGAACCTACTTTGTCGCCAACTTATCCGCAATAACCCCTTCAAGGTATTCGCGAACTGAGTCAATTTTAATTTGAGAAACTACATCGGCGCAGAACGCATACATCAACAAAGACATCGCCTCTGGTTTAGATATACCTCTGGATTGCATATAGAATAAAGCTTCTTCATCGATTTGACCCGTAGTAGTACCATGCGAACACTTCACATCATCAGCAAATATTTCAAGCTGTGGCTTAGTGTTCATTGTTGCTTCCGTAGACAACACAATGTTTTTACAAGACTGGAAAGCATTGGTCTTTTGTGCATCTTCACGCACAAATATTTTCCCATTAAAAACACCCTTCGACTTATCTCTTAATATCCCCTTATAAAGTTCGTTGCTATTAGAGTTAGGCTTACGGTGGTCAGCAACGGTGTGGTTATCTACATGTTGAGAACCATCCGGAAAATAAAGCCCATACATATGTGCTTCGCAGTGCTCGCCGTCGAGAATAATATTCAAATTATTGCGTGTAAAACGGCCGTTTAGGGTTACTGTGCCTGCATAAAAATGGGACTGATCCAACATACGCACCTGGGTTGTTCCAATATGGTATGCATTTTCCGTTTCATTTTGCACTTTGTAATACTCAACATTCGCGTCACGATCCAAATGAATCTCTGTAACTGCATTGGTCAAAGAACGTGCTTCTCCCAAAGTCCGGAACGCTTCCGCTATTTTCACATGACCATTACGACCTACCGCTATTATATTCCGGGGCTGACTGGCAACATTTTCAGCGCGTGCATCACTCATAAAACGCATAATCACAGGATGTTCTACTGTTTGATTATCCGGTACATGAATAAAGACACCATCAAAAGCGAAGGCCGTATTCAAGGAAGTGAAGGCGTCAGAATCATCTTTCACCAACTCATCAAAATAACGATTAACCAGCTCTGGATTTTTCTTATAGGCATTCTGCAAAGAATCTATAATAATTTGCTCCGATGAAGATACGATACTTGAAAGCTCTTCACTGTAATGCCCGTTTACAAAATATAATATATTGGCATTCTGATCAGGAATATTCAATTCCTGCAAATCTGCCAATGTTAAATTACTTTCCGCATTAAAGTGATAAGATTCACTGATCAGATCCTTAACATTGCTGTACTTCCATTCTTCATTTTTAGGAGTAGGAAAGCCAAGCTCCTCAAAACGAGAAATTGCGGCACGTTTTTTCTGATGAAAAGGCGAAGCCGCCTCTCCATTCATCAACGACTCACGTGCGTGAAAGTCCGTTAATAATTTCGTTTTTAAATCTATTGTTTCGGTACTCATTCCGTAATTAAGTAATTGGTATAGGATTGGTATTTCTAGCAATTAAATCTATTCGTAACCGATTTAATCTTAGCCCAGGGCATCTACTTCTGCCTTTATCCAATCGTATCCTTTTTCTTCCAATTCCAAAGCCAACTCTTTCGGACCCGACTTAACGATACGCCCTTTGTACAAAACGTGTACGAAATCAGGTACGATATAGTCAAGCAAACGCTGGTAGTGCGTAACAACAATTGCCGAACGATCAGGAGACCTTAACGAGTTAACACCCTCAGCAACAATACGAAGTGCGTCAATATCTAAACCAGAATCTGTTTCATCCAAAACAGCTAGTTTCGGCTCAAGTACGGCCATCTGAAAAATCTCGTTGCGTTTTTTCTCACCACCGGAGAAACCCTCATTCAAGGCTCTTTTTAAAAGAGAATCGTTCATGCTCACGAGTTTTGCCTTCTCGCGTACCATTTTCAAAAACTGTGCTGCATCCAGTGGGTTTTCACCTTTATATTTACGAATTTCGTTTACAGCCGTTTTCAAGAAATTAATGGTAGTAACACCAGGAATTTCTACCGGATATTGAAAAGCAAGGAAAATACCTTCTGCGGCTCTTTCTTCTGCTGCAAGTTCGAGTAAATCTTTACCATCAAATGTCACACTTCCACCGGTCACTTCATATTCTTCCCTTCCCGCCAAAACCGAAGCCAAAGTGCTTTTTCCTGATCCGTTAGGACCCATTATCGCATGTACTTCACCGGGTTTCACTTCCAGATTAATACCTTTTAATATTTCTTTGCCTTCGATAGAAGCGCGTAATTCATTAATAGAGAGCATAACTAATTTATACTTTAATATGTAGTCCGTGGTAATTTACCGCAAAAGTAGTAAGGAATGACCGTATATGAAAATTGCCAACAATCCTTTATCTATATATCTTTTGTATACCTTACAACCTATTTAAGCGTCGACCCGTTCCCGGTATAGCCACATTTAATTAGAAATTATAGTTTGGTTACAACATCTCTCCTATTATTCTAAGAAATATAGTTTTTACTTTGTAAGGAAAGTATTAGCCTATATCCTGATGAAAACAACGACTTCCCCCCATACCAAAATATACGTCGCCACGGAAACCTCGACGCTAAAACGGTTACTCATTCACAGTCCGGATCGTGGTCTGGGAAAGGTAGTTCCTTCAAAAGCACAGGATTGGCTATTTGAAGACATCGTTCATTTGGACACCATGCGTAAAAGTGAATATGACTATTACGTAAAACTCCTTCTTTACTTTTTAGATCCTGGCAAGATCAAAGGAAAGCTTCGCGAAATTGACGCGGATCCGTCACGGGCCTTCTATATTCCGGGTACACCTGCCTACTTTAATTCAGATCGTGTTATCGATATTCAGCAATTGCTGGGTGAAATACTGAAGAATGATGTCGTTCGTGTTAAACTGACTGCTGCTATTTGTGGTATAGAAAAATGCACCTACGCGACCCAACAAGAGCTAAACACGGTTGATCCACATGAACTCGCAAAAATATTTATATCGGGTGCTTTTTCTGACGATCGAATGTTATTTGCTCCATTGCCGAATCTTATTTTCATGCGGGATATTGGCATTGTTATCAACGATCACATCTTACTGAATAAACCCGCTAAAACAGCTCGTACCAGAGAATCGATTCTTGCGCAATTCGTCTTCTTTCACCACCCTGTTTTTGCGCAGATCAGAGACAAGATCATCGAGATTCCTGATAATGAACGCCATTTTCTGTTACCCGATGATGAGAAATCCAGCGAGTTTCACAAATGCACCTTAGAGGGAGGTGACGTCATGATGGTAGCACCTCGTCACTTACTGATCGGGTGTAGTGAAAGAACCTCTATATATGCAGCACAACAAGTGATGAAAATTTTATTTGAAAAAAATATTATCGACACCATCACCATGATCAAAATCCCCAAAAAGCGGGATTATATGCATATAGATACGATTTTCACCCAGGTCAAAAAGAATATATGGGTGTTACTGGGTTCTTTGGCCCGCGTGGGTGACGAATCCAGAAAAAAAGATGTCCTCCATTTTTTTGGCTCCGAACAAACTACTCCCGATTTTAAAATATTGCAATTCATAAAAGGCCTTGAACACAAACCCATTGAAATAGAGAATCTTGAAGACCTACTTGCCGATATCAGTCGCAATGACTTAGGTGCTACGGAGCCTGTTCAGTTCATTTACTCGGGCAACAACGAGTTTCCGTATGGAGAAAGAGAGCAATGGACCGACTCCTGCAATTTGCTTGCTGTTAAAGACGGTGTCGTGATCGGCTACGACCGCAACGACAAAACGTTGGAAGCCTTCCAAAATGCCGGGTTTACTATCATATCGGCGCAAAAAATTATAGAAATGTTTGAAAATGAAGACGTTTCACCTGACTCATTAAACAATACCTTCATTACTTTACCATCAGCCGAGCTTTCACGTGCCCGGGGCGGATCGCATTGCATGAGCATGCCCCTGCTTCGCGAGCAATAACTTGGAAAGGGAATGGATCATTTGTAAATTGCAAGAACCGCTATCAACCAACTAACCTATGCGTCACATCACCTCTACCGCCCAAATTCAGCCACAATCAACGGCCAGAATTCTGATGATCAAACCGGTTCAGTTTGCCTTTAATACGGAAACTGCTGAAAGCAACGAGTTTCAAAAATTGGCCGAAGACCAGTCCTCAAATATTCAAAAGAGCGCTGCCGAAGAGTTTGATTTACTGGTTTCCATCATGGAAAATACCGGCGTGGATGTACAAATTTTCGATGACAATAATGACGCAGTTAGACCCGACGCTGTTTTTTCCAACAATTGGGTTTCTTTTCATCAAAGCGGAAAAGTAGTATTATATCCCATGATGGCAGAGAACCGTCGGACGGAACGGAGAATGGATATCATTGATTCCCTGGGTAAAAGCTATAAGGTTGAAGAAATTGTAGACCTCACGCATTTTGAAAAGGAAGGGAAATATCTTGAAGGAACTGGCAGCATGGTACTGGATCGACGTTATAAAATTGCCTATGCCTGTCTGTCTCCCAGAACCCATCCCGACGTACTTAATGCCTTTGCCGATGCTCTGGGATATGAAATTGTTTCCTTTTCTGCTTCTGATGAGAACAATAAACCCATATACCATACCAACGTTTTGATGTGTGTCGGCGATATATTTGCCATTGTTTGTCTGGAAGCTATTAAAAATCCGGATGAGCGACTGGCAGTGCGGTCGGTACTGGAAGAAACAAACAAGTATATTGTTGAAATTTCTTTGGAGCAAATGAGGCACTTTGCTGGCAATATGCTCATGGTCCGAAACACCAGACAAGATAAATTTCTTGTCATGTCGACGCAGGCCTACGACTCGCTCAGTAAGACCCAGCGTGAAATTTTGAATGACTACGCCAGGATCATCCATAGCGATTTATCAGTAATAGAAAGAAATGGTGGCGGTTCTGCACGTTGT
>CALGRQ010000235.1 GCA_937880795.1 uncultured Dyadobacter sp.
CTTCCATACCGGCCGAACAAAAGTAGTTGCTTTTACAAAGGCTTTTCATGGCCGAACTGCCGGTGCAGTAGCTGCCACGGATAATCCGTCAATCGTAGCACCTGTCAACTACAACAAACACGTTACTTTTCTGCCGTTCAACGATGTGGAAGCACTAGAAGAAGGTATCACAGAAGAAGTATGCGCGGTTATTGTAGAAGGTATACAGGGCGTAGGCGGTATTCAGGTTTCTTCGGATGCCTTTTTACAAGCGCTACGCAAAAGATGCGATGAAACAGGTGCTGTCCTGATTCTGGATAGCGTACAATGCGGCTATGGACGTACCGGCAAATTCTTCTCCCACCAGTTCAGCGGTATCCATCCAGACCTAATGACCATGGCAAAAGGCATGGGCAATGGCTTCCCCATTGGTGGCGTACTCATTTCTCCTAAATTTAAAGCGAGCTATGGATTGCTGGGAACAACCTTCGGTGGAAACCACATGGCGTGTGCGGCCGGAATAGCTGTATTGGATATCATGAAGAATGAAAATCTGCTTGACAATGCCACCGAAATGGGTAATTATCTTTTGCGCGGAATCGAAGAAATAGGTGGCTATAAAGAATTGCGCGGACGTGGATTGATGATCGGAATAGAATATGATTTCCCGGTAAAAGAATTACGGAATAAACTGCTCTTTGAGCACAAGATGTTTACGGGCGTAGCAGGTGCCAATACCATCAGGCTACTTCCTTCACTAGCGTTAGGCAAGCAAGAGGCAGATGCATTTCTGGAAGCGTTGCGCATAGAAGTTGCCAACCTAGTTTAATATAGGATCGATATAAAAGGACAAATTCAGGAATATTTGTAAGAAGTACCAAGCAGCCTAGTACAACATGCTCCTACTGCCTATGTACAATAATCATATAGTTCCTAAGTTACATATAACATAAAAAATGAAACACTTTCTTTCTTTAAACGACGTAACGGATCTTAATCAACTTATCACCAATGGGATAAACGCCAAACAAAATCCGTTTGGAGATCAAGCCCTTGGAAAAAATAAGACAATAGGTTTGTTGTTCTTTAATTCCAGTTTACGGACGCGTCTCAGTACACAGAAAGCAGCTCAAAATCTGGGTTTGAACGTCATCATGATGAATGTTGGTCAGGATGGTTGGGGACTGGAAATGGAAGAAGGTGTGATCATGAACGGAGACAAGGCTGAGCATGTGAAAGAGGCAGCAGCGGTTATCGGACGCTATTGCGACATCATTGGTATTCGCTCCTTTGCCGGCTTGCAGGATCGCGAAAAGGATTATGCAGAAATCGTATTTCAGCAATTTAAAAAATATGCTGACGTGCCTATTGTGAACCTGGAATCTGCCACGCGGCACCCACTTCAGTCTCTGGCGGATTGCATCACTATTGAGGAATTCCGTGTGAAAGAGCGTCCAAAAGTAGTACTAACGTGGTTGCCACATTTTAAAGCTTTACCGCAGGCCGTAGCCAACTCGTTTTGTGAATGGATGAACCCGATGAATGTCGATCTAGTGATTACCCATCCTGAGGGCTATGATCTAGCTCCTGAATTTGTTGGAAGAGGACAAGTGATATACGATCAGAATAAGGCTCTGGAAGGCGCCGATTTTGTATACGGAAAAAACTGGTCGTCCTACAACCATTATGGACAGGTATTAAACACTGATCCTTCTTGGAAAATTGATGAGGCAAAAATGAGTTTGACAGATAACGGAAAATTCATGCACTGCCTGCCACTAAGAAGAAATATGAAAGTAGCAGATGAGGTTTTGGATGGACCGCGTTCATTGGTGATTGAACAAGCTGCCAATCGGGAATGGTCAGCACAGGCTGCGATACGTGAAATTCTATTGGGAATGAAAGCTTAATCATATCGAACTTTTAGCAGGTCGCTAACCGTTATTATCCTGAGACAAGTAATTTCATTTTGAATTAAAATTATTGGTAATGCATACCGAATCGCTGACAAACCCCTCTACATCAACCTATACGCAGATAAAAAAAACTGGTGTCCTCATTGTTAATTTAGGAACACCCGACAGCCCGTCCGTGCCTGATGTGCGGAAGTACCTCAGGGAATTTTTAATGGACGAGCGTGTGATCGATATACCCTTTCTGAACCGCTGGTTTTTGATTAACTTTATAATAGCCCCATTCCGTGCACCGAAATCAGCCAAAGTTTATAAAGAGTTATGGACACCGGAAGGTTCTCCTCTTAAAATTTATGGGTACTCGGTAGAGGAAAAATTACAAAAAGTTTTGGGCGACAAATACGTGGTTAAATTGGCCATGCGTTATCAAAACCCAAGTATAGAGGTGGGGCTAAATGAATTAAGAAAAGAATGCCTTTCCGAAATCATTGTGGTTCCTTTCTTCCCTCAGTATGCCTCAGCCTCAACCGGCTCTGTTTACAAAAAAGTGATGGAAGTCGTGAAGGACTGGGTTGTGTTACCGGAAATCAAGTTTATTAACCGATTCCTGGATCATCCAAAGTTCGTAGAAGGATTTGTGAACCTGGGTAAAAAATACATGGCTAAGCGTGAATACGATCACTTTGTATTCAGTTACCATGGTATTCCTGAAAGACAAATTACCAAAGGTGATGTGGCCAACCATTGCAGCTTTGGAACCTGTTGTGATACACTCACTACCGCAAATCAGCATTGCTACCGTGCACAGTGCTACGAAACCACCCGTTTGTTCGTAAAGGGAATGGGTATTCCAGAAGGTAAGTACTCTGTTGCTTTTCAGTCGAGGTTAGGTAAAACGCCCTGGATCAAGCCGTATACCGACGAACTGATTCCGGAGTTAGCTAAGAAAGGTGTTAAATCTGTTCTGGCCTTCTCTCCTGCTTTCGTTGCAGACTGTCTTGAAACAACCATTGAAGTAGGTGACGAATACAAAGAATTATTCGAAAAAGAAGGTGGAGAGCACTGGCAACTTGTGGAAAGTCTTAACGATAGCGATATCTGGATCGAAGCCTTAGAAGACTTAATCAAGAAAGCATAAATGATAAAAAAATGGCTGTCAGTTTCGAGAATTGACAGCCATTTCTTTTAGAACAATACCGCATCCTTTCGATACAACTCTGCCAGGACCTTAATTGCATAGTCTACCTCTTCGGCAGTGTTATACTTCCCAAAAGAGAAACGTACGTTTGCTCTTTGTGGATCAATTTGTAGTTCATTCAAAACATGAGAACCTATATCCGTACCACTGGAACAAGCACTGCCACCGGATACCGAAATCCCTGCTATATCAAGGTTAAACAGAAGCATGTCGCTGATGTCAGAAGGCGGTAGGCTTACACTTAAAACGGTATATAAACTTTTATCCAACTGTCCCGACTGTCCGTTAAAGCGAACGCCTTCAATCTGTTCAGACAAGCCACTGATCATTCTGCTTTTCAGCCCTTCTATATGAGCACGATGGCCATCCATATCCCGATACGCAATTTCAAGCGCCTTTGCCAAGCCTACTATACCGTACACATTTTCAGTGCCACCACGCATATTACGTTCTTGAGCACCTCCATGTATAAAAGGATGTATTTTAACACCTGGACGAACATACAAAAACCCAACACCCTTAGGCCCATGGAATTTGTGCGCCGCACCAACAATATAATTAGCCTTTAGTTGCTGTAAATCGTGACGATAATGCGCCATCGTTTGTACCGTATCTGTATGAAAAATAGCATCGTACTTTTCACACAAATTACCTACCAGTTCCAGATCCAGAAGATTGCCAATTTCATTATTCCCGTGCATCAATGATACCAATGATCTCGGGTTCTTCAACAACAATTCTTCGAGATGCACCAAATCCACTACACCCTCCTGATCAATATTAACATAACTAAGTTCTATTAAACCTTGTTTACTGAGATGTTCCAGCGTATGCAAAACTGCATGGTGCTCAATTCGGGAAGTAATGGCATGCCTAAGACCTAGCGTTTCAATACTCGATCTAATAGCAGTATTATCCGCTTCTGTACCTCCGGATGTAAAAAATATTTCTGCCGGAGCAGCATTTAAAATACCCGCTATACTTTTTCTTGCCCGCTCGATTAAAGACCGTGCAGCTCTTCCGTTAGCATGAATGGATGAAGGATTACCGTAATGTTCTGCCATCACAGGAATCATCGCTTCCATCACTTCCGGATCAAGACGTGTTGTGGCTGCGTTATCCAAATAAACCTTCATGACTACATTTTAGGTTCTGAAATTATTTCCTTGATATCGGAAATAATTTTGTTGGCAAGATTTGTAGCGGTGGTCTGCGTTTCCGACTCTGAATAAATACGGATAATTGGTTCCGTATTCGACTTACGCAAATGCACCCACTCTCTATCAAATTCGATACGTACCCCATCAATTGTACTTAATGGTTGCTTGGAATACTTCGTTTGAATTCTGCTCAGAATATTATCAACATTAATATCCTTCGTTAATTCAATTTTATTTTTAGATATATAATATCCAGGATATGATTTTCTAAGTACAGATGCCGTTTTACCAAATTTAGCTAAATGTGTCAAGAACAAGGCAATACCAACCAAGGCGTCACGTCCATAGTGACTTTCTGGATAAATAACACCACCATTTCCTTCTCCACCGATAATCGCATTGTTTGCCTTCATCATGGTAACCACATTTACTTCTCCAACCGCAGAAGCAAAATACTGACCGCCTACTTTTAAAGTAACATCACGAAGAGCCGCCGTAGATGAAAGATTTGATACCGTATTTCCTGGAGTATTTTTCAATACATAATCAGCAACGGCTACCAAGGTATATTCCTCCCCAAAAGGAGATCCATCCTCACACATCAAAGCAAGACGATCCACATCTGGATCAACAACGATCCCCAAATTATAGGCGCCGTTGTTAAGCTCTTTGCTAATTTCACGTAAATGCTCTGGCAAAGGCTCAGGATTATGGGCAAAATTACCTGTGGGGTCGCAGTTTAATTGTTTTATATTGATAGGAAGAACGCCCAAAGCTTCAAGCAAAGCCGGAACGAATACCCCACCCGTAGAATTCACGGCATCTACCACGATTCGGAAATTGGCCGCTTTAATAGCTTCCACATCCACCAAGGAAAGTGATAAAATGTGATCGATGTGCTTTTGCAGGTAAGTATCATCGGTGCTATATGCACCCAATTTCTTAACATCTACAAAAATAAAATCCTCATCCTCTGCAATCCGTAATACCTCTTGTCCTTCTGCCTCAGAAATAAACTCACCTTCGTGATTTAATAACTTAAGTGCATTCCATTGTATAGGGTTGTGGCTTGCGGTAAGGATAATTCCACCACCAGCTTTCTCCATAGCCACCGCTATTTCAACAGTTGGCGTCGTTGAGAGTCCTAAATCCACAACATCAAGGCCTACACCTTGGAGTGTAGCAGCCACCAGACGACTAACCAGAAAGACGAGCATCTCGGCCTATTACAACCTTTAAATTGTTTGGATTAGCTCTGCGCAGCCAGGTACCGTATGCGGCCGCAAATTTTACAACATCAATGGGAGTCAGTGCTTCACCGGATTTTCCACCCACAATTCCTCTGATCCCTGATATAGATTTTATTAACGTCACGATCTTAAATTCCTCTGTTTGTTTGGCCACAAAAATACTAAATTTCCTCTCCCCGATCGGATTTTTTGTCAAACAAAAATCACAATTCTCAAAACATCGTTTGAATTCAGATGAGCTGTATATCAACCTGTGTGATGAGGGTTGTATCCGTCACACCTACAAATGTGCCCATTACAGGCGCCAGCTGGTCAAAATCAGCAGATGCTCCTAAACTTATGTGATGATTAGCGATCGCCTTCCCTTCTGTCGGATCAAAGCCTCGCCATCCTGCACCAGGCAAAAAAACTTCTACCCATGCATGTAATTCATGTGCTTGTTGAGAATTTCCGTATAAATATCCGCTCACAAACCTGGCTGCTATGCCGACACAACGACAAGCACTGATGCACAATCGGGCATAATCACGACAGGATCCCCTACGATTCCGAAGGGTTTCCTCCGGAGGATATGCCTTACCAAACTCCCTGTTGGCATAAGTAAAGTTTTGCTGAATGTATTTCATCAATTCGACCAAAAAGGGAACCGTCTCCCAATTCACCCCAACGGCAATTTCTTGGGCAAACTGCTCTACCTCCGGCGAGCTATCCCTTCCATCTAAATACGGCAAAAGGTATTTATGCAGTCGGCTTTCGTAAACAAACGGGAAATTTTGGGTAGAAAAAGGAAAAAGGACGAAGTCGAACACATTCACCGGATCCGATGCTACGGTTATTACGGAATTAACCGTTAAATGGCTTACGGGCGTGTTAGCGAAATAAACGATTTGCTGAGTATTACCTTCCGCATCTACATTTCTCACCACCTTAGAAGGTAACGGATCAATATGGATCGAATAATCCAAAACACGTTGATTCGGGTATGTCCGTGGAAACATGTATAACGTATGGTACCCCAGTAGCACTGGTGCAGCATAAGTATACTGTAGGGTATGATGAACTTTCAGGTTCATAAGTTTTCTTCCGTTTTAACGTTGAGACCATGCATACGTTTCTAAAAAACGGATCACAAGGTCCCTTCAGTTCATCCACTGTCCAGACCGTCCCATCATTTGTCCCTGGCGTTTCTCGGTTTCAAGACCGAAGTACATATCAAAAATGGCATTATCAATCTCATTGTTCTGCATCTGAAAGTTATCCAGAAACTCATGAAGCCCCATTTTAAAAACATCTTCCACTTCGGTAAATTCCAAATCGCTGCGCAGTTTACTCAAAGCTCTTTCTGCCGGGTCCGAAAAACCGCGTTCAGGTATTGCACCCCTAATGGCATATAACGAAAGTTCTGCCTGGCATACACTATATGCGATGGATCTTGGGAACAATTTATCCAAAATCAAAAAGGCCACAATGTTCATAGGCGTTAGGGCCCGATGCGTCTGACGATACATGTTATAAGCACTTACGGACTTCAAAACCGCAGTCCACATCATCAAATCCAGGGTTGAGCCGGACGCACTCGTATCTTGGGCCAATGTAAAATACTTCACATCCAAAAAGCGGGAACATTTATCGGCACGCTCTATATGCCTGCCCAACCTACCAAAATGCCATGCTTCATTACGTGTAATGGAGGAATCTACGACCCCATGAAATTGCTGACAACTCTTACGGATATCGGTGAAATAGGTTTGCATGTGATCCATATTCCGAAAATCCTCTGCCGAAGTCCCCTTTATCGTCAAATAAAAGGTATTTATTGTCTCCCACATTTCCTTTGATATGGTTTCCCGAATTGTACGTGCGTTTTCGCGCGCCTCATAAAGACAACTGATGATGGAATTGGGATTCCGCTTGTCAAAGGTCATAAAGTGAATGACATCCTCCTTAGTAGGCTTTTCATAATATTTATAAAAGAGGTAATGGTCAGCCGTTGCAATCAACAAAGGCTCCCATTGTTCATCTACATCCGGAGGCAAATCGAGCGCCAGATTAAAGTTTACACCAACAAAGCGGGAGTAATTTTCAACCCGCTCCATATATCTGTTCATCCAGTAAATTGAATTGGCAACTCTACTAAGCATATCCAGCTATTATTGTGGTTTCGTAAAATAAATACAGAATAATCAATCAGCTAATTCACTAAAATACCTAATAATATTCCGCAAACACAAACCTATACGAAAAATGTTAAATCTTCTTCAAAGAGTATAATTATCCCTAACTTATTCATTTAAACATACAGAATCTCTTCAAAAAGTTTAAATTTGGTAAATTAAGCCGTCTTTAACAATAACATTCATACGCCTGTGTCTAAAAGAGATTTATTCGTAGCCGCCATTCAAAAATCATATCAAACCACCCAACCAGCTATTCATCTTGGATCAGCTATTTTAGATGGGGAGATTATCACAGATGCAAAAGTAAACCTACCGTTGCGCATGATGAATCGCCACGGGTTAGTTGCCGGAGCAACCGGTTCTGGAAAAACCCGAACGTTACAGGTTTTGGCAGAGCAACTATCTGCGGCCGGCGTTCCTGTTTTCATGTCAGATATCAAAGGCGACCTCTCGGGCATTGCCCAGCCAGGCCAAAGCAATGGAGCCATTGAGGAACGCTCTCAAATATTGGGTACACCTTTTGAGGCCAAGGGATATCCGGTAGAACTATACTCGTTGAGTGGACAAAAAGGGGCTCAGATGCGCGCCACCGTTCTTGAATTCGGGCCTATTTTACTTTCAAAAATATTTGAACTGAACGATACGCAATCGGGGGTATTGGCCATATTATTTAAATATGCGGATGATAACGATTTACCGATGGTGGATCTGAATGACCTGAAAAAGGTATTAAATTATCTATCCGAAGGACCTGGCGCAGCCGAGATTAAATCTGATTACGGATCTATATCGTCATCAACTGCCGGTAC
>CALGRQ010000236.1 GCA_937880795.1 uncultured Dyadobacter sp.
TTATCGTCCTGACTTTCGAGAATGGGGCCATCGGCGTGATTGATAACAGCCGTAAAGCGGTATACGGTTACGACCAGCGTCTCGAAATTTTTGGTTCAAAAGGAATGGCCAAAGCGGAAAACAATACCACCGACTCCCTCATCCATTTCGATAGCACGGGCGGACACAGCTCTCTTCCACTCCATTTCTTTCTAGAAAGATATGAAACGGCATATCGGGTTTGTCTGAAAACTTTTATAGACTGTGTGCTAAACGACAAACCATCGCCAGTAGATGCCCATGACGGGTTGATGGCGACAGCGATTGGGATTGCAGCGATGAAATCACTCACAGAAGGGCGAGCCGTACAAATAAATGAGGTACTTGAGTTAAGTCAGGTATAACATAGGGTTATCCTTAAAATCTTATGTGTTACATTGCAGACTTATCGAATTGCAAACGTTTGCAATTCGATAAGTACAATTAATATCAACTTTATTTATATAGAACCTGCATGGCGAATACTGGTTTACAAACGCTGGATTTCATTGTTTTTTTTATTTACCTGATTGGCGTTTCAGCCTATGGGTATTGGATTTACAACAAGAAAAAGTCGAATGAGATAAGTTCTACGGAATACTTTCTGGCCGAAGGTTCACTTACTTTTTGGGCAATTGGTGCTTCTATTATTGCTTCCAACATTTCGGCAGAGCACTTTATAGGCATGTCTGGCTCCGGTTTCGCCATCGGACTTGCCATTGCCTCCTACGAATGGATGGCAGCAGCTTCGCTCATCGTCGTTGCCGTTTATATACTTCCGGTATATCTCAAAAACAAGATTTACACCATGCCCCAATTTTTGCGGGAAAGGTATAATCCAACGGTGGCCACCATTATGGCTGTGTTCTGGCTTCTTTTGTACGTGTTTGTAAACCTAACTTCGATACTTTATCTCGGTGCGTTGGCGCTGGAAGTAACTGCCGGACTGGATTTCACCTATGGTATTATTGGTCTCGGTATTTTTGCTGTCATCATCACCATTGGTGGTATGAAGGTTATCGGCTACACCGACGTGGTGCAGGTGATTGTGCTCGTGTTGGGTGGATTGGCAACTACATACCTAGCATTGGATCTGGTATCTGAACATTTCAACAGACCTGGTATTTTCAATGCCTTGTCTGTCTTGAAAGAGCAGGGCGACAGTCATTTTCACATGATTTTACCGAAAGACCATGCTTTCTATAAGGATTTACCCGGCCTTTCGGTGATCATCGGAGCTATGTGGATCAACAACCTAGCCTATTTTGGATGTAATCAATATATCATTCAACGAAGTTTGGGGGCCGATTTACCAACGGCACGTAATGGTATTTTGTTTGCTGCGGTTCTCAAATTACTCATTCCGATTATTGTTGTAATTCCGGGTATTGCCGCCTTCGTTTTATATCAAAATGGTATGTTCCAACAGGAGATGCTGGATGGAGCTGGAACGGTAAAGCCTGACCATGCCTACCCTGTATTGCTGAACTTACTACCCGCAGGCTTAAAAGGAATGGCATTTGCCGCGCTAACGGCCGCTATTGTGGCTTCATTAGCAGGTAAGGCGAATAGTATATCCACCATTTTTACCCTGGATATATACAAACAGTATATCAATCCAAAAGCGAGTGAAGCCAAACTTGTTAAAATAGGTCGGGTAAGTATCTGGGTTGCCATGGCCATTGGTGTTATCATCGCGCCGCAGCTTAGGGTATTGGAGCAGGCTTATCAGTTTATTCAGGAATACAGCAGCTTTATCACGCCTGGTGTTTTTGCTATTTTCATTTTCGGGATGTTCTGGAAAAGAACCACTTCGGCGGCTGCATTAACCGCTGCATTGCTCACTATACCACTTTCCACGGCAGGTAAGTTTATGTGGCCCGAGATTCCTTTTCTAGACCGGATGGGTATCATTTTCTTGATTTTGAGTGTGATTATTGTGATTATGTCTCTTGCCGATGCAAAGAGTAAAAACAACCCCAAAGGACTGGAAATTGAAAGTTCAATGTTTAAACCCGGCTTACCATTTGTAATTGGATCCATCATTATTTGTGGCATTTTGGCTGCATTGTATACGGTGTTTTGGTAATGAACAAAGCAGTGAAGATCTAGCACAAAGTCTTATTTGGTCTTTAGGCATTAATCTTAAAAAACCCTTTGCGTGAAAATTCAAAGGACAGTATTAAAACTTGCACGCAAAGCAGGGAAGATTAACGCAAAGTGCGCAAAGTCTTAGGCGGTCTTTGTCGGATTAATCTTAAAAACCTTTGCACGAAAAATTTTAATAAACAGATGCTACTAACAACGAAACAACTGTTTGACAAATGTTACGGCCGATATGCGATTCCAGCCGTTAACGTATTTTTTATGGAGGAAATCCATGGGCTTTTCGCTGCGGCACAAGAAACAAACACCCCCATCATTGTGCAAACTACGCCATTTGCCAGAGACTATGCACATCCTGATATGCTACTTTCTATGATTCAGTCGGCAGCGAGAATCTACCCCAATGTAGTATATGCCATTCATATGGACCATGGCTACGAAGCGCATATCTATGACGCGCTTGAAAAAGGTGGATATACCTCCGTCATGATCGATGCATCCCATGATTCATTTGAACAGAATGTACTACGCACCAAGCAAGTCGTTGACAAAGCGCATGAAAAAGGCATTAGTGTTGAAGCGGAACTGGGTGTGTTGGCTGGTGTAGAAGATGATCTTACCGTTGAAGCTGCCCATTCTTTCTATACCAATCCCCAGGAAGTGGAAGACTTCGTGAGAGCCACCCATTGTGACAGCCTCGCTATTGCCGTAGGAACCAGTCACGGTGCTTATAAATTCTCAGGCGGACAAGGCTTACAATTGCATATTCTGCAAGAGATTCAAAGTCGTTTACCCGGTTTTCCACTGGTACTTCATGGAGGATCCAACGTAAGCAGTGAGGTAGTGGAACGTATTAACCGGGCAGGCGGAAAAATTAAAACCGACGCCAAAGGGGTTCAGGAAGACGAAATCCAAAAGGCCATTCCGTTGGGTATATGTAAGATCAATATTGCCACCGACACCCGTTTGCTCTGGACCATGGTCAATCGCGAATTTTTCAGAGATAAGCCCGATGAATTTGCACCTACGTCACCAGGAAAAATATTTATGGAAGAGTATAAGCAGTTCATGATTCAAAAGTTCAACCTATTTGGTTGTACAGGAAAATCGATTGAGTTCCGGAATCCGGGAGCATAGAAATCCCGATAGGTTCCGGCAAAGCATGCACAAGAAATCAGCTTTCAATACAATTAGAAAAATATGACAACCCGACGACTGACCGTAGCCCAGGCTACCATCACTTTTCTAAAAAATCAATTCATTGAACGTGACGGGATTGAAACACCTTATTTTGGTGGCTGTTTCGGAATATTCGGACATGGCAATGTGGCTGGTCTGGGCCAAGCCTTGCAAGAAAATCCTGATTTTAGATATTACCAATGCAGGAATGAGCAATCCATGGTACATACAGCCGTGGCTTATGCAAAAGTAAAAAACCGACTGGGTGCCTTCGTATGTACCACCTCCATTGGCCCCGGGGCTACCAATATGATAACCGGTGCCGCGTTGGCAACAATCAACCGTTTACCAGTTCTGCTCCTGCCTGGTGATATTTTTGCATCCAGAGAACCCAACCCCGTATTACAGCAGCTCGAAAGCAACGGAACACAGGATATATCCGTCAATGATTGTTTCAAACCTGTTTCTAAATATTGGGATCGGATCAACCGCCCCGAACAACTGATTTTTTCACTTCCCGAAGTAATGCGTGTACTTACCTCTCAAGCCGAGATGGGGGCCGTCACACTATCCATGCCACAGGATATACAAACCCACGCTTACGATTACCCAGAAGATTTATTCCGAAAAAGAGTATGGAAAGTAGGTCGTCCCCGCCCCGACGCTGATATACTTCAAACCGCTTCAGAGTGGATTAAAAAATCGAAAAAGCCGGTGATAGTGGCCGGCGGTGGTGCTATATACAGCGATGCCTGCAATGTTTTACACGAGTTTGCCAAGCAAACCGGAATTCCTGTGGGAGAAACTTTTGCGGGCAAAGGAGCCGTTCGATTCGACGAGCCTTATAGCATTGGTGGTTTAGGTGCCACGGGAACAAAATATGCCATTGAAGTGGCCAATGAGGCTGATGTGGTCATTGGTATTGGAACCCGATATAGCGACTTCACCACGGCTTCCAAATCCATTTTTAAAAATCCTGACGTTAAATTTATTAACATCAATATTAGCGAATTTGACGCATTTAAGCATGCCGCCCTACCCGTAGTGGGCGATGCCAAAGTAACTTTGCAGGAATTGAGCGCGCTACTCGGTGACTTTGAAGTGGATGCCTCATACCGACAAAAAATAAAAGATATCAACCAGGCTTGGGACGATGAAGTAACCCGCATCTATGCCGAAGGAAACGGCACCGTGGTTCCCATTGACCAGGCCGTTGTCATTGGTGCACTCAATAGCTTTATGGATGATCGCGATGTGATGATCAATGCCTCGGGAAGTGCACCGGGTGATCTGCACAAACTATGGCGCGCCACCGATCCTAAAAATTTCCACCTTGAATATGGCTACTCCTGCATGGGCTACGAAATTGCAGCAGGCTTGGGCGCTAAGATGGCAGATCCTTCACGCGAGATATATGTCATTTGTGGTGATGGTGGTTATCTGATGAACAACCATGAAATTGTTACTGCCATACAGGAAGGAATACGATTTACAATTTTACTGTTGAACAACAATGGTTACGCAAGTATTGGAGGGCTGTCGGAAAGTATAGGTAGCGAAAGATTTGGTACACGCTATCAATATCGCGATGAGCAATCGGGGCAGTTGAGTGGAGCATTTCTCCCTGTCGACCTGGCCAAAAATGCCGAAAGCTTGGGTGCCATTGTGATTAGGGCTACCGATAAACAGTCGCTGGACGAAGCTTTGGCGCAATCCAAACAAAACAACAGGACCACAGTAATATATATCGAAACCAATTTGTATAGAACCGTAAAAGGATATCACGCCTGGTGGGAAGTGCCAGTAGCAGAGGTTTCTACATCGCCCTCGGTGCAAAAGGCCTTCGAAACCTACCGGGAAAACAAAAAAGAACAACGGATATTTTTATAGAATTCCATATATATTTCCCTTAACGACATGAATTCGGTGGTGAAAATACCTTTGAGCAATGCATTAGTGAAATGGCATTGGCAGGATTTACAGGTTGCGAGGTTGGCAATAAATTCCCAAGAGACACACAGATATTGCAAAAGGCTTTGGATCTGCGCGGATTACAAATCTGCAACCAATGGAATAGCTATGAGTTGACTACCAAATCTCTGGATGAAAACCGAAAAAACTTTACAGCGCTCCTTGATTTTTTACAAACCATGGGTGCCAAAGTGATTGGCGGTGGCGAAACAGGCAATAGCTGTCAGGGAGAAATGAATATTCCTGTTTTTGAAGGAAAGGGCATGCTCAAAACCAACAACGAGTGGCACACCTTCACATATGGACTCAATGAACTGGGCAAAATTGCCCGTGACCGAGGTATGAAACTGGCATTTCACCATCACATGGGAACGTGTATACAAACCATGGAGGAAACGGACAGACTGTTAAATGAAACCGATCCGGAAAATGTATATCTTAATTACGATTGCGGTCATTTCCATTTTGCAGGAGAAAACCCCGTTGCAGCACTCAAAAAATACGTTAATCGAACAGCGCATATACATTTGAAAGACGTTCGTCCTAATATTTTACAGCGCGTTCATGATGAAAAAATGAGCTTTTTAAATGCTGTGAAG